>JACDNV010000007.1 GCA_017656425.1 Candidatus Neomarinimicrobiota bacterium
CCTTCAGCGACTACGTTAATACAAGACGTTAAGCGCAAAGCCTCAATGCAGAATGCAAAATGCAAATTGAAAAATGCAAAATCGCCTTTTGTCAGATTTGGCTTTTGTATTCAAAATGTAGACAGAAATAAATTTGACTTTTGCACTTTGCAATCTTCATTTTGCAATTGCCGTAAGGCTATCTTGCCCTTCGGGAAATCGCCTTCGGCGACTTCGTGAATACAAGACGTTTATTACGACTTTTCATTTTTTCAATATTATATTTTTTAGCTATAACTATGAATTGTTGCGAGAAGAATGTTTTAAATAATTTAGTTAGTGAATAAGTGAAAAGATCATAACCAGGGATTTTAGATAGCAATCTACCTATTAGAGCATTGTATAATGTTAGTAAATGAAGTCCAGGAGTTACATCTATTTCGATTATTTTTAATCCTGCATTATTGAATATTTGCTTTATTGTTTTAAGTGTAAAAAATCTCAAATGGTATTTTGATAATATACCGTTTTTCTGATAATCAAACCTGCCAAATAATAAATTTAATCGTATAGCCCAGTTAGCTACATTTGGCATTGAGGCGACAATTCGTCCTTCGTTTTTTAAATAAAGGACGAATTTCTTTAATGTTTTTTCTGGATTTTTTAAATGTTCAAGGATATCTCCAAATAAGATGACATCGAAATAGTTAACTGGAAAGGGGAGAGTATCTAATGTTTCGACATCCCCAACTATAACTTTGCTACAATAACGTTTTGCGAATTCAGCATCGTTTTTGTTGATTTCTATACCAGTTACATCGCAGTTTTTCTCGCACAACAATTTTGCAACATGACCTTTGGAACAACCTACATCTAATACCAGGCTATTATCAGGAATATGGTAAACAACTCTTCCCCATGCATCATATTTATTTAGGCTCATCTAATCCTCATTAGATTTTATTTTAAATTTAAAGGTTTGCAGAAGCTATATTTCCTTTATTAAAATAAAAATATATTTCTACAGCTCCGCTTTTGTCAGTCACAGCTGCTAACATCAAATCATTTAATCTTTAATTTGCAAAGAATTTATCCCTATTTCAACTTAATTATAGAAGAGAGTTGTTTTGTCTTTAATCCCTGATGTAAAAACCCAGATTCGTAATTGCATTTTGTAAAACAGGTATTAATAGGTGTCAAGATAAAATTTATGTTCATTGAAAAATGGCGCTTAATTATTTACATAAAGATCGAAATAGTTCTATAGTTTTTTCTGGTAGTAAAATTCAGCCAATATTGATGACAAGATTGCCTTGATAAGATGAAAAAATCTCGATGCTAAATTATTATAATCGCATTTTATTTCGGGATATATGCGATATTGAATAAGTTTATAGAAGTCAGAATTTGATGTTGAATCTGACTTTTTCATTTTAAGAAGAATATTCCTTGCAAATGCATAATATAGAAAAGCTGGGTAAGAAATTTCTGTAAATAATATCGATATGAGTTTCTCTGGTATATTTATATAGTTTATTGAGGGAAGGTTTAATCTTATTTTTTCTTTAAGGAATTTGTAAATAGGTATAAACGTGTGCATCAAATGGAAATTATCTATAATTGAAATCGTGGTAGATAAATTTTCATATTCCAGTGATTTTTTTAGAAGATAATATATATCAATAATGTCAAAAGGATGTATAGGGAGAAAGTCGTTATGATGATAAAAGGTATGATATAGTCTATATACGAGAGATATATTAAAAGAGGGGATAAGAATTTTGAATTTATCAAAATCATAAAAGTTGCAGGATTTTATTAGATATTCAATTATAGAATTTTCGGGAACATTGTTAACAGGGAAGAAATGAAGATCAAAAGTTACCATTCTGTCTTTTGTCTGGATAACTGTTCGATTATAATTTTCTGAAACTATTTGATAATTTTTAAAGATCAATTTAATAATTTTTTCCTTTCTATTTCTTTTGAGCAATAGATCAATGTCTTTTGGAAGGTAACCATCATAGTTATTCCAGTATGGACTAATCAATTGGATACCACCTTTAAAAATTATTAATTCTTCACCCTGCAGAATTTCTAAGAAATTTCTTAATTCAGCTTTAAAATATTTTTTTCTGAGGATATCTAATTCCCTTGAATTCTGTAAAAGTTGGCTTAGAATACCTGAATTTAATTTAATACTTTTCTGCTCAACATGATAGGCGATAAAGGGTAGTATTTCATAGTTTTCAAAGTATTCAAAATTATTTTCTATCTCGATGGGTTTTAAAGCTACAGTTTTACTGGTAATAAGGTTGAAAATGGTTTTTAGGGGATGATTCATAGGGAAGTATTTATTAATTCTATTAGTAGCTTTGTTAATTCTTTTTTATCTTTGATGGATAAATCAGAATCATAGATTTTTCTATATATTTCGTCTACCGATGAGTATCTATCAACACTCTGGATGATATTTAATAAAAACTCCCCTTTTTTATTTAGAGATAATTTATACTCCTTTCCAGTTGGTACGAGAAAGGAGGGGGCTATGAAAGAATTCTTAAATGTATTGAATTCTTGATGTATGTCCTTATAAGTTACTGCCCACTTAAAATTTATTTCGTCAGTTCTGGGTGATTCGTACGATAAAAGAGTCACTGTAACATACTCTCCTTTCTTTACATTCATTGTATGCCTAAAAGGAAAAAACATTTGTCCCCAGCTTGATATTCCTTTAAGAGGTGAATTGGAAAACTTATTGTCAATGGGGAAGATACAATCCCACCATGCTACAATCCCGTGAAGTATTCCATTATGTGTTACAACAATATCTCCTTTAAATTTGAATGTAAATTCTTCATCCGAATTTATGTTTATCTTTTTTATACATTTTTCTTTACTTAGTAATTGTATGTTTTCATCATCGAGGTAGTAGGGCAGGTTAAAGGCTAGTTTTGTTGTATAGCTCCAATCTATCTCATATAAGCGATCCTCTGTACTTCTCATTATATCAAGTTTTTTGTAAAAAGAATTTGCCTGGCAAAGGGCTATTTTTATTTCAAATTGATATGGAATAAAAGATCCATTCTTTTTTAGAAAGCGTTTTTTTGCATCGACTATAACGTTTTTCAATCCAGGATACAAAAAAACTGGTGTATAATCTTCAAAAATAATATAATCAACAGTTTCGGGTAATTCAATTTCTGTTGAGTGCCCTTTCAAAAAGGTTATTCTTTCATACATTCCATTATTTCTGGCGATAGTCTTTGCAACTTCAATCAAATCAGTTTCTTCGATTGCATATGTAGCCTTTGCTCCTGCCATTGCCGAGAAAAATGAATACGTACCTAAAGCAGTTCCAATTTCAGCAATTACAGTGCTATTATTAACAACCTGAAATATTGAATTTCTAAAGGCTTCTATTCTATTGTTTTCACATAATAGTTCTCTGTATTCGTGTATCATTTTATCTATTCTAAATTTTTAAAAAGGGTAGCTTCTTCTTCATCATTAAGAAAAAAGGGATGCTTAAATTTCATAAGGCGGTATTCAGCAAGGGTTAAAAGATCGTTGATAGATTCTAATAGTCGTCTTCTTATATTATAGGGATTATATACTACTTCAATAAAGTTATTGAAAATGTCAACAGCACCTGGTTTTTTTGTTCTTGTTTCATAAAAAGTGTCTATAAAGAAAATTTTTTCAATTGGATAAAATTTTATTTTCGCTATTTTTCCAAAATAGGATGGATCGAGATAAATATATCCAGATACTTTTAAAAGTTTATCGTCAGGTAAATTGAACATTTCAATTATATCATTATTAATTCTTGGCTTTAAAATAATATTTCTCACGACGGGGTATATTCTTTTCTTCTTAAGATCTATCATAACAAATTCGTCACCTGCAAATAGATAATCGTGATTTGCTAAAAATATACTCAGTGTTGTTTTTCCTGATTTTGCCGGTCCAGCAAACAAATGTGCTTTACCATCTTTTATTAGACATGCTGAATGTATAATAAGTTTATCTTTGTTTTTTGTGAGGAATTCGTTGATTATCTTAGTTTCAATATCATAGACAATGTTTGATATTTTTCGGTTTCGGTTAACTACTCTATTGTTTTTTGTGATTACATATTTATCACATTCTTTTTGTATTATGTATTTTGGTTCGTCTTTCTTATTGGTATATCTTGAGTGATACTTAAAAACATATTCCCTTATTAACGGTGCTATTTCATCTTCGATTGCGATGGTTATGTTTGCGTTTGCGATTTTAATATTGATTGTTTTCATTTTTCTTTAAGTTTTACAAGATGATTGTCTATCATTTCCTTAATCGAGTTTTTAACTATGTCAATTATACCGTCATTTATATTGTTAAAATCTTCTTTTAGTGAGTTTATTATGTTTGAAACTGTGTTCTTGCCATCGCATAGAGTCCAGATATAAGCAGCGGTATTGTTCAGAGAAAATATTTTTTCTTCATTAGGGTTATATAAAATTATTCCGTCATCTACTTCCTTTTCTAGTATGTCTTCATTCCTTATTGGCATTGAATCTAAGCTGATACTTTTCATGTTAGACAGTCCCGAGTTTTACCATTTTAATTTCATCTTCAATACTTTTCAATATTCTCTTTTCTTCTTTTTCAATAGTTGGGAACGACTGTACTAATCCGCATAATAACCAATATGGTTCCATAATCCTTACTATAATAAATGTATTTGCACCAATTGAATGAAAGATCATTGCAACAGTGCCAATAATAAAGCCCTGAGCTATGGCTTTAAAAAAAGGTATTTTTGTTTCATCCTTCATTTTTTTTGTTTGTTTTATTATTGAATATAAAAGATAAATAAATGTAGCGAGTCCTACCAGTCCAGTTTCAATCATAACTCTAATAAACTGGGCGTCAAGAAAGCGCCAGCCTGTAATTCCATACCCAAAAAGAGGGTGCTTTTTTATATCCCTGAAAGCCTTTTTCCAGCTTCTTAGGCGTTCAGATGCGGATGGATCAACAACTATTCCGCCTGGTAGCTCTTCTTGAAGACTCCTTGCCCATCCCTGTTGTTCCTTAAACGTGTATTTGATTCGATCTACCACCGTTTGCGGTAGAATATATGGTGCAAGAAAGATAAATGCCACGGTAAAAGCAAGCACTATGTACCTTCTTTTGCTGATTATAATATAGCTAATAATTACTGGAACCGTTGCAAGCCATGATCCTCTTGAGTTAGTAAGTAATAATGGTACTATTGATAATAAGGTAACAAAACTCAATAATTTTCTTAATATGGGTCTTGGATAAGACTTTGGAGGTAAATTTAATATAAGACTCATATTTAGAGACATTAAAAGGAGAATATATCCTCCTAGTGTATTAGGTTCACCTTCCTGACCTTCAAATGGTGCCGTAAGTCTTTGACCTGTGGGTATTTGTGACAACGCGATTAAAATTACCAGTAAAAAAGTTATCTGCATGGAGATAATAAATCGTTCTACCTGTTTTTTAGAGTGAACCTGATTAGCCACCATGAAATAAATCATGAAATACTCAATATATTTAAGGATGAAAAATGCACCCCTTAGCGGATTAACTCTACCTGCTAATACACCGAGGGCAGTTGCGATGAAACATGCTATCAAGTAGTAAGATATTGGGACATTAAGGGGAGTTTTTCGAAAAATCCCAAGTTCCTTATAGATTGCCATTTTGGCTAACCATGTAAATATTATTACTGATAATATTATATCGTCGATTCTAATTGTAATTCCTTCTCCCCTTGTGGTTCTTGCTCCAAGTTCAGGAGATAGTAGCATTGAGAATATCAGGATGTATATTGCAAAGTCAGTATTTATAAAAGTGAATATTAATATACCCCCTCCAATTGCAGCTACAATAGCAAAAACAGGATCGATTTTAATAAGAAGATAGGCAATAAGAAGAGTAATTGGAATAGTTAATATTATTACTATTTTATTTATTTGATTTTCCTGTAAAATAGTATTGCGCATTCTATAGACTGTCAGTTTTGCTATTGTACAAAATAGTTTTATATTCTTTATCCCAGTCTGGATTTAATTTTTTTCTATAGGTTTCTTCATATTGCTTTTGTAATGCAGTTTCTTTTTTTACTGCTGAACCATCGTAATTAATGTTTTTACCATTGCTCATTCTATTATAGGCATATTCCATGATATTTGGAAGTTTTGTCGTAGTTATACTCAATAGAAAACCTATTGGAATTGCAATGGTAACAGTAAAAATAATAGTCTTCTTTTCATAATAGGTCATTCTTCTCTTATGTTTCCTTTTTGTAATCATTTTGCTTGGTTAATTATAGAATTTAATTGTGAAAATAGAAAGTTTTCTGCCATTTCAGTATTTTTAAATCTTCCAAGATATAATCTATATCCTTTAATTTCTCCAGAATTATTATAGATTTTTTTAATATTGGCAAATTCATCATATTTCAAATTCTGAAGTTTCCCTTTTGCTTTTGATAGGGATTTATATTCGCCGATAAAGA
Source organism: Candidatus Neomarinimicrobiota bacterium (assembly GCA_017656425.1). Classification (NCBI taxonomy): domain Bacteria; kingdom Pseudomonadati; phylum Fidelibacterota; species Fidelibacterota bacterium. The sequence continues at coordinate 6,515 of JACDNV010000007.1, forward strand.
TTGTATAGCCTAGATTTAATGGAATAAATTTACCCATTATACCGTGAAACATTAATGTTGGTGCCGCTGATTTTGCCTCTTCTGGTGTTGAGAAGTTACCAAAGCATACCAGAAATTTGTTAAAACCGGAAATTTGAAAATTTGGAATAATAACTGCATCTATTCCAATATTTGATAGCTCGTTTTTATAATTTATGGCTTCCTCTTCATCTGAAAATGATTTAATTAGCAGGGTAAATGGTCTATTTAATTTTATGATTTTACTCTTGAAACTTTGTAATTTGTTTATTTGTAAGTTATCCTCGTTAATGTATTCTATTCTGTAGGGTTTCGTGACTGTTTGTTGCAAGGCTGTGATTGTCTGCTGTGAGATTTGTCCTTTCTTATCAATTTGCTCCGTGTGTATAATTTCTTGCTCTTTTTTTGTCTGGCTTGCCGGCTGACTTATTGGGGGGATTCCGCTCTGAGTTTTAACAGTTAAAGAAGTGTCTTTACTTACAAGGTTCGGAGGCAGTGCCTTTTGACTTTCTGTTTTTTTAATCAAATTTATTAACATAGAGCCCATTAATATAAGTGATATTAATACTACACTCAATCCCATGATTTTTAGTTTTCGTAGCCTTTTAAGGAAAGTATCGGAAGGGCTAGTTGGTGGCTTAAGAAATTGCCTTTTAAGGAAAGCAACGATTTTATTTTTTTGCTCTTCCTCTTCACTTCCGTATGTATAGTAATATTCATAGGAATACTTATATGTATAGTAATCAGCACTTACATCTGCTCTCATACCGTTTATAACAACTCCCATGACGTCTGACTTTAACATATCAAGTTGTGATTTTGCTCTTCTGAGTGTACCTCTTGATACTTTTCCCTGATAGTAGGCGATTATTGTGGTGTCAACTTTAGTACTCAGTATAGTGGCATCTGTCGCTTGCATAATTGGTGATGTGTCAAGAATTATTATGTCATATTTGTTTTTGAGATTTTCTATAAGTTCATCTATAAATCTTGAGGCAAGTATCTCAGAGGGATTTCTTTCTGATTTCCCTGCGGGGAGAATATTTAAGTACTCTATTCCAGGGATAGATTCGTCGCTTAGAATTTCAGTTGCCATAGTTCCTGTTATCAAATCCGACATTGTTCTTATGGTTTCATCGGGTTCTGCTCTTTTTAAGATTATATCTGTGAGTCCTGGTTCTCTATCAATACCAAAGATTTTTGAGATTTTTGGTCTTCTAAGATCTGCCTCAATTAAAAGTGTGTTTAATCCAATCTGAGCCATCGATACAGCCAGATTAACTGCAATGGTTGTTTTTCCTTCTGCTGCGACAGAACTTGTAATAGAAATTGTTTTATAACCCTTGTCCATTAATCCGAAGTGAATGTTAGTTCTTAAAGATCTAAAAGCTTCAGCCATTGTGCTTTTTGGATTAAAATGCGAGACGACACGCGCTTGCATTTCCAGAATGTCCTGAGTAATAGGGGTAGTTATTTTAGATTCAAGAGATTTTATATGTTCTTCCATATCAACATGAGGAATAACTCCGAGAACTGTTGTGTCAAGTGTTTTCTCGATTTCATCAATAGTAGAAAAGGTGGTATCCAGGGTTTCTGCAACAAAAGCCAGAATAACGCCAAGAATAAGACCAAGAACAATACCAACTGCAGTTGTAGGACCTACATTCGATGGATTGATTGGAGAAGTAGGGAGGAAAGCAGGTCTTAAAAGATAAACCTCCTGGACCATTTCGGATTTCCGAATTAAAGCATCTTGATATTTTAATTGAAGTTCTTCATATATTTTTGTGTTTACGCTTAATTCCCTTTCTAGGTCAGCAAGTGTTAAGGCATATAATGGGAGATTTCTATATTCTTCGTCCAAATTTTTCCATTTTTCATATAATATCTGTTCGTTATTCAACAATGATTTTCTATAAGCTTTTAATTCTTCTACGAATCTATTTTTTAAACTTGAAATCTGGGATTTTATATTTTTAATGATTGGGTGCTCTTCAGTGTAATAATTTGAATATTGTTGGAGACGATCTTGCAGATTACTTAGCCGGGCTTGAAGAGAGTTTAGTAGTGGTGTAGGATTATTTAACATGACTTTTACTGAAGTGTAATATAAATAATCAGGATTTGAGTTTATTTCAGCAATAAGATTGTCTATCTGTTTAATATCATTTCTTATTGCATCTAAATCTGCTTCAACTTTTGTTAGCTCAGCCAGTAGCCTTGAAGAACTATTATCAAGAGTAATAAATCTATGTTTAGATCTATATTCTCTGACCTTTCGCTCTGTTTCTTCCATTGCTCTTTTAGCATTGTCAAGTTGGGTTTTTATTGTTTCCAATGCTTGAGTAATCTGTTTATTTCTTTCTTTGAAACTCTCTTTAACATAGACTTTTGCAAGTGCATTAGCAAGATCTCTTGCTTCATATGGGTTGGGGCTTTTTACAAGAATATTTATTATATTGGTATAACCTTCTTGCTCTGTTTTTACTTTCCCTTTAAGTCTTAAAATAATAGAAAACAGTTTTGGATTATTGCGAATTTCGTCCGATGTTAAATTTGAATCAATTAAGCCCATAGCTTGAGCTGCTTTCTCAATTATCGGATAGCTTTTTATTTCTTCTGCCCTTGTAGCAAGGTCGTCGCCGCCACTCCAATAGTAGTTATATAGTCCGGCTAAAGAAGTTATTTTCTCTATTTTTAAGCTTGCTACAGCTTGATAAATTGGTTCAGGTCTATTCATTAAGGCGAAGATAAAACTAAACATTCCCAACAATATTACCGTTGTAATTACAATAATGCGTTTCTTTTTTATTATTCGCCAATAATCTCTTAAACTTAATTCATATTGTGGCATAATTTACTCATTTAAATCTTACCTTTTAAAATTAAATAAGTTATTGTCGACGCATAAATAAGATTTATGATTGTTCTAAGTGGGTCAATCTTTTCTGCAAATTGATATAGAAAACTCTGTTTTCTGCTGGGTACTATAATTCTATCGCCATTTTCAATTAAAACATTTCTTCTATCATCTCTTTTGTATAGATAATCGTGCATATTAAAATGTATTATTTTACCATTAGCCCTTGTAATAGTTATTTTTTTATAATCTGCATCGCTAGTCAAACCTCCTATTTGTGCTAAAAATTCAGCAACCCTAACATTTCCTCTTATAGGATAGACGCCAGGTCGGTTTACTGCTCCAAAAACAAATACATTTCTGGAGCTTATCTCCTTGACATTTATATTGACATAGGGGTTTGAATAGTAGTTTTTTGCTATTTCTCTAATTTTGTCTTCTGCTTTTTTTATGGTAAGTCCACCAATTTTAACTGCTCCTAATAGATTATGGTAAATGTTTCCATTTTCATCTATTGTGTAAATATCGGGTGTTTCACTTGATTTCCCACTTAACTCTGCTTCTGATAAAGTTAGCTCTATTACGTTTCCGTATTTTAGAATATAATTTTTTGTCCCAGTTTTAAATAATTCCTCTGGCGAAACCCTTGGTACAATTATTTTATCACCTTCCTGTAATATTACATTCTGCGATTGGTCGTTTGAAAAAATGTATTTATCCATATTAAAAAAGAGTGTAGAACCATCTCTTCTACTAATTATAATTTTTGTAATGTCAGCGTCGGGAGTAGTTCCCCCTTTCTGGATAATAAATTCTGCCACTCTAGTATCCGGGGTTATAGAATATACGCCTGGGTTGTATACCTCTCCGTATAACAGTACACTTATCTTTCTTTTCTGATATATTGATAGCCTTACTTTAGGGTCATTAAAGTATTTGCTGAACTTATCCCGTAAAAGAATCGTCAATTCTGGCGATGTATATCCTGATACTTTTATATATCCAATTAATTCATGCAGAATATAGCCATCGGAGTTTACAGTGTAAATATTGGACCTTTCGATTGGTGAACCATCACGTCCTATATCAACGTAAAGTATTTCAAGCTTATCACCTGGATGAATAGGATAATTTTCATCGTTGATTGCATAATCAACACTATTCTGAGAAAATAATAGCATATTAATACTTAAATTTAGTATTAGAATAATAAAATATTCTTTGGATTTCATGCCTGCCTACAATTTATATCATTTGTATATAAGTTTTGCAAGTATACTGGTTTCCAGATATTCAAGATCAATTGGTTTTACTACATAATCTGAAGCACCCATTTCCATTGCCTTTAAAGCTGTTTTTTTGTCTATTACACCGGTAACCATAATAACGTCAATTTTCGAGTTTAACTCTTTTACTTTTTTTAAAACATCAATACCGCTGGCATCTGGGAGTCTTATGTCAAGCAGTATTATGTCCGGTTGAAAAGAAGTAATCTTTTCATATGTTTCACTTGCCGATTGTGCAGAATCTACCTGATATCCTCTTTCTTTAAGGAACTCCTTTAGTAATTCGATAATTTCTAACTCATCATCTACTACAAGTATTTTTTTCATTTTTTAATAACCTCGCTCTTTTAATTTAATGATAAAAAAGTGGTTAGTCAATTAACTAACAAATACATACCTCTAATATCGGAAGAATTCTGTGCAACCTTTAGAACATACAGGGAATTTTTTTACTTTTTTAATATATGCACGGTATTCGGTATATTTTTTTGAGTTCCAGATTTTACGAAAGCTATTATGCCTAATATTGCCGATTGTATAATTCATTGTATGGTATGGCCTGATGCTACCATCGGGAAAAATATATGCAGTCATCCAGAGACTCATACATCTGTTTTTGTATGTCTTAGATATAAACTCTCCGCCTGAGTACCAATCTCTTATTTCTTCTATTGATAGATTAGGAAAGAAAGAGACGCCAATGTTATATTTCTTTTGTTTTATTGTTTCAATTTGGCTTATTAAATATTCAGCATCAATAGCTACTGGATTTCCGTAGGCAAATCCAATCCAATCAGTAGGCTTCTGTCCAAATTTTTTTTCAAAAAAATTTATAAAATTAATAACCGTGTGTTTTTTTAAGAAAAGTAGGTGATGAAATGTTATCATTTTTGTGCCGATTGACTCTGCTACTTTAATTATTTCTTCAAGATTTTTATAGTTTAATTCATTTATCGTAGTGTTTATGTTTACGACTGGTTTTTTTTTGCCGTACTTCTTCTTTAGATTGTTAAGATATTTAAATCCCTCGATCGTTTTTTTGAAAGTTCCTGGCACTCTTCTGATTTTATCATGTATTTCCTCGGGACCATCAAGAGAAAATATTATTTCATCTATTCCAGAGTTTACGATATCAACGGCATATTTTTTTATAAGTGTGCCATTTGTCACTATATTACACCTTAATCCGTTTCCTTTTATGATTTTTACTATTTCAATCCAGTCAGGATGAAGCATCGGTTCGCCACCAAATAAAGTGAAATTGGTTTTATGCATTTTTACATCTTTTACAGTTCTTTCTACATCCTCTTTTGTTAGAATAAGCTTTAAGACGCTTTTTGAAAAATTTTTAAATGCTCCATCCTCTCCCCACTGCCCACACATGAAACATCTCAGATTACATTTAAAAGTAAGAAAAAGTGATATAGTTTCTGGGTAGTAGCTTTTTCCGTTGGATAAATGATAAAATCCAACTCCCATTAGTCTGTGAAAGAGGTTTATTAAAGCATATTCTGGTTGTGCTAAGGCTTTTTTAATTGCCCTTAAGAGATTTTTTCTTGGTACCATTATTTAGTTCAAATAGTTATTTTAAATTTAAATGGTGAACGGATGCTGCCCAATGTTATTATGTTTTCACCCTCTTTTAGATCTGTTTTATAAATATTTGTTTCGCCCCCAATTTTTTTATCATTTACAATTGTGCCAAGACTACTACCTCTATCAAGAACATAGAATATTCCATTGAGATAATTAATGGACATGTGGTTTCTTGATACATTGTAGGGTGGTTTATCCTCAATATAAAGGTCATTTTCAATAAATATGTCCTTGCTTCTTAGTCTTGTGTCCCTCCCTATTTTAAACGGGAATTTTTTGATTTCTATCTTTTTATCCCTAAGAGCTTTTTTACTTTCTTCTGTTAATCCTTCTATTGTGATTGTTGGAATATCTTTTTCTGAAATTGATTTTACATCCATCCGTAATTTATCTTCCAGTTCTGCAACAAGCTCATTAGTCTGTCTTAATCTTTCAATTAAGGTTTTCATTATTGGAATTACAAACCTGGATTTGTCTCCAAGAATTCTCGAAAAATCTTCTCTTTTTATTTCGTCCACTATTACTTTTGTCTTTGCTCTTACCGATGCTGTACGGGGACTATCTTCTATCAATCCCAATTCTCCGAAGATATTTTCGGCTTCTATTTCAGCAAGTTTAATTTCTCCACTATTTGTTTTCTTTGTAACCTCTACCACTCCTGATTTTAAAATATAAGCAGTTGAGCTAATTTCTCCTTCCTTGATTATAACGCTACCTGGTTCAAAATATATTTCTTTCATATCAGCCAACCTTGGTTATAATTTAAAATTTTCACAATAATTATCTACAAAAATTTATATTTAATAAATTAATTTAAAAATAATAATCATTTTGATATCTATAAGGATCGCCTAATTATTTGCAATGACTTTAGAATACTAACAGTTTTTTTAAGATTATCTGATCTTGTAATTGCATCTCTTATTTTTGATGTGTTTGGTATCCTTATTAATATATTGGGAAAGGTGCTTTTTCATAATTTTATTAATTAATTCGGGCTCATGATTTTTAGATACGTAAAAATTTATCCGAAGGATTTCTTTGAGATATGAAGATTAAGTATATCTCCATTTCCTATTACAGGGATTTTTGAAACTCTCTTTAACTTTTTTATTATATCTCAGTCAGCAGGTTTAGAATACGGGTCTTTTGCTGTCCTACCATGAATTGTTAAGCGCAAAGGCTCAATGCAGAATGCAGAGTGCAAATTGAAAAATGCAAAATCGCCTTTTGTCAGATTTGGCTTTTGTACTCAAAATGTATACAGAAATAAATTTGACTTTTGCACTTTGCAATCTTCATTTTGCAATTGCCGTAAGGCTATCTTACCCTTCGGTAAATCGCCTTCGGCGACTTCGTTAATACAAGACGTTAAGCGCAAAGGCTCAATGCAGAATGCAGAGTGCAAATTGAAAAATGCAAAATCGCTTTTTGTCAGATTTGGCTTTTGTACTCAAAATGTAGACAGAAATAAATTTGACTTTTGCACATTGCAATCTTCATTTTGCAATTGCCGTAAGGCTATCTTGCCCTTCGGGAAATCCACATCGGTGACTTCGTGAACACAAGACGTTATAGCTTTTATAAATTCTTCTGCAATTATGTTTTTATAATCCCATCCTATTCTTGCTTTTACTGTGACCGAGGCTGGGGCATTCTTGGCTGTCTTATAACAAATTTTGTAGGCTTTTTCTATGTCCTTTAAAAGTGCTGCGCCAGCTCCCTTTTTGAACACCTTTTTTACAGGACAGCCCATATTAATATCTATTATATTAGGCTTATAATTTTCATATAATATTATTGCTGCTTCTGAAATCGTAGTTGGGTCGTTGCCAAAAATTTGTATCCCAAAAGGTCTTTCGCTTTTTGAAAATATCAGATATTTTTCAGACTATTTAGTGTTATGTGTGATCCTAGTTCGGATATAGTAAGCTTTGCACCATATTTTTTGCATATTGCACGGGATGTAAAATCAGTATACTCAGCCATAGGGGCAAGTACAAGGGGTGGTTTTATTTTTATATTACCGATTTTGAGTAAATATTTCATTTTATAATACCAGTAATCCATAAAATTTTAAATATTATATTTGTTTATAAAAGTATTATTTGATAAAATTTGCGTTTGAAAATTGAAGGAGATAAGCAATGTCGAAAGTATGTGAAGTTTGTGGTAAAAAGCCTCTATTTGGAAATAATGTAAGTCATGCCAATAATAAAACTAAGAGAGTATGGAATCCCAATTTGCAGCGCATTAGAGTAAAATTGCCAGATGGTCAGGTCAAGAGGATAAAAATTTGCGCGTCATGCTTGAAGAAGAAAGATATAGTTCGTCCATAGTATTTTATATAGTTTTCTTAAATGCCCTGGAAAAAATCCAGGGCATTTTTTTTATTTATATATCTTCTTTTTAAGAAAGGATGGAATATAATCGCTTTCTGCAATTGGCTTTTCCTGCTCGAACGAAAATGTAAGATTCGTAGGTTTTTCTGTTCTTTTAACGTCAGGCGTTATATCAGACGATATTTCCTTTTGTAATGATGAAATAAATGCTTCTGCGTTCATATCCTCGTTAACCTGTTGAACTTTTTTCATATTTCCATTGAATCCAGTAGCAATAACTGTTACCATAATTTCATCTTTTAGGCTTTCATCTATTACCGCACCAAAAATTATTTCCGCATCCTTTCCTGCCTCTTCAGTTATAATCTGACATGCTTCATTGACTTCAAAAATATTGAGGTTTTCACCGCCAGTTATATTTATCAATATTCCACTGGCACCTTTTATACTTACATCATCAAGCAGTGGGCTAGATATAGCCATTTGGGCAGCGAGAGAGGCTCTTTCTTCACCTTTTGCAACTCCAGTTCCCATTACTGCATCGCCAGCATCTTTCATTATAGTACGGACATCAGCAAAATCTAAGTTGATTATCCCATGTCTGTTGATTAGGTCTGAAATACCACGAGTTGCTTGATGTAGTACACTATCAGCTACCTTAAAGGCTTCTTTAAAGCTTGTATTTCTATCAACTATCGATAAAAGCCTTTGGTTAGGGATTACAATCAAAGTGTCAACATAATTTCTTAATTCCTTAATACCAGATTCAGCTCGTTGCATTCTTCTGGACCCTTCAAACAGAAAGGGCTTTGTAATAATTGCAATTGTCAGTAATCCAATCTCTTTTGCAATCTGTGCAATAATGGGAGATGCTCCGGTACCAGTACCTCCTCCCATACCTGCAGTTATAAAGACCATATCAGAGTCTTTAATGGCATTAGCTACAAGCTGTCTATCCATTTCCATTGCCTGCTTCCCGATGTCTGCAACTGCACCAGCACCAAGTCCTTTTGTTATTTCCTTACCAATTTGAATTTTAATCGAAGCTTTATTATACTCCAGGTCCTGGGCATCTGTATTGACAGCAATGAATTCGACACCAGAGAGATTTTGCTCAATCATTCTGTTTATTGCATTTCCACCTGCTCCACCTACTCCAATTACCTTAATCCTTGCTTTTTGATTTGAAAAGTCATCAATTTCGAATAACATAACTCCCTCCTTTTAAATATTTTAAAGTATTTTTTTTAATAGATTTTCTAGCCATTTAAATTTTCTTTTCTTAAAAGACTTTGTTTGTGTTAGTGATTTTTTACTTAATTCACCAAAGCATCTTAATAATCCTAGACTCGCTGCAAATTCAGGCTTTTTTAGCTCATCGGGCATTTCACTAAATCCATAGGGTAAGCCTGTTCTTGATTTCGTTTCAAAGACCAATTCTGCAAGTTCATCAATTCTTTGAAGATTTGCTGTTCCTCCAGTAATTACCACAGGGAAGGTTCTATAGAAATTTAAATTTGCCTTTCTGCATTCATTTTTTATATCACTGAAGATTTCTTCTACTCTTGGTTCTATATAGGAGGCAAGAGTATACTTTGTTATAGATATTTTTGAACCGTTTATAAGTTCAATTTGTATTTCCTTATCCTTGTGCTTTTCATTTGGGATTGCTGATCCATATTCCTTTTTTAAATTTTCAGCTGTACTCAATGGGATCTGCATCAGATAGGCAATATCGGTAGTAATATTTTTGCCAGCATTATTTATAATACTGGTCTGATAGATTCCACCTGAGTAAAATACCGATAGTTTTGTATTATCACTTCCTATATCAATGAGAATGGCACCTAATTCCATTTCATCTTTATATAATGTTCCATATGCTGAAGCAAGTGAATGGGAAAAGAATTGTGTCACCTTTACTCCTGTATTTTCAATGCTCCTTTTTAAATTGATTGCACTTGTATAGTTATAAGCAATTAAATGAATCCGGGCTTCAAGTCTTCGGCAGGACAGATTTATTGGATTTTTTATTCCCGATTGATTATCAAGAACAAATTCTTGAGGAATAAGGTGTAATATTTTCCAATCAACAGGCAAATCTATCGCCTTTGCGTGTGATATTAATTTGTCTATATCTTCCTCATTTACCGTTTTAAGTAAATCGGAATCAGATGAATGTTCGTCAATTATAACAGCGCTACTTGTGTTTAATCCTTTTATATGATCTCCTGATAAGGTTGCGATACAGAGTTCAGTATGCAGATTTGCCATTTTCTCTGCATTATCAATTGCCGTTGATATACTATCTGTTGCTTCAAAAATATCAATTACCTGGCCATTCTTTATCCCTCTGGAGTTCGCTGTTCCAAAACCCAATATGGTAGGCTCACTCTGTTCGTTGATTTCTGCAATTACAACTTTTATCATTTGACTTCCTGCATCAACTGCCATTATGATATTGTCGTACATTCGTCTTTTAACCTCTGGTCCTTTTTTCTCTAACTATAATTTGTTTCTTCCATCTAAGATCAATGTAACGAAAGCTAGAGTAGATATTTTTAATACCTGCTTTTTGCTGAAAGTTTGATAATACTTTTAGTTTATAATCCCAGTTACCTTTCCCAAGATATATTGGAACGCCTTGATCTATTGTTATTAATTTAAATTCTTTATCTTCAATTACAAGTTCTGATAAGTGTTTGTAAATTGATGGATAATTATATTTTGCATTTTTTATAAGTTGTATAGCTTCTACTAAATCTTTATTCTCAATCATTTGTAAAAGTCTGATTTTTAGTTTTTTATCTGAATTGTAGCTAATTATTGGAATATTTAAATGTATTTTTGCTTTCGGTAGTGGTAGAAGTGTAAGGTCTTCATCTACCACGTATAATCTGTCAAGTTTCAGGAAACTTAACGGTTCCCTTTCTTCAATCCTTATAAGTATTGTTGAAGGGAAGATTTTTGAAACGGAAGCGACCTTGACATATGGTAGATCTGATAGCGATTTCTGAAGTGAATCAGTATGAATTAAAAATATATCTTGTGATATATATTTTTTTGATATTTTTAGTATATCTTCTTTTAATGTGATGTGATTTCCTGTTATATATATGTTTTTAATATTAAAAATTTCCAAGTATTTGCACCAGTATAAAGAAAGATAGATAATACTTGTAAAAATAGCTATGAATAGTAGAATTTTTATAGTCGTTATAATTGATTGTAGTACATTCATATTAATCTTTTGACAATCTCTCGACGAGTTTATTGTTTATTTTCCATACATCACCAGCACCAAGGGTTATTATCATATCATTCTTTTGTATCATTTTAGTAATTAGCTCAGGCAGAATTTCTCTATCTTCAACGTAGTGAACTTTTTGATGTCCATATCCCTTTAATGCATCGAAAATCAACTTGCCTGTTACACCATCTATTGGCTCTTCACGAGCAGGGTAAACATCTAAAACTATTGCAATATCGGAAAGAGTAAGAGCTTCGGCGAACTCTTTATAAAAATCTCTGGTTCTTGAATATAAATGTGGTTGAAATATTGAAATTATTCTTCTATTCCAACCGGTTTTAGCAGCGTATAACGTTGCTTTAATTTCACTTGGATGGTGAGCATAGTCGTCAACTACCACTACTTTATTGTCTTTATAGGTAATTTCAAATCTTCTGTGTACTCCAGTGAATTCCTCTAGAGCTGATTTTATTGTTTTCATATGTATGTCATATTGAAGTGCGACTGATATAGCAGCAAGTGAGTTTTTTATATTATGAATTCCAGGAACATTTAACCTGAAATTACCAATTGTTTTTCCGTTTGTTGAATAGACTTTATATCTGCTAGTATTTTCCTTTAGAAAAATTGAGTTGGCGTACAAATCTGCGTCTGGAGAAAGCCCATATGTAAAAACAGGTTTCTCGAAATTTTGAATTATCCTTCTATTTGCTGGTTCGTCAAGACATATGGTGATGGAGCCATAGAATGGAACACTATTGGCAAATTGAGTGAAAGCTTTTTCAATATCATCTAAGGAAGTATAGCAATCGAGATGTTCTGCCTCTATAGTTGTGATTATTGCGTTGGTTGGATTAAGTTTTAAAAATGATCTGTCAAATTCATCCGCCTCGACTATAATGTAATTTCCTGACCCAGGCCTTGTCGGGCTACCGAGGCTTCTTACCACTCCGCCAACTATAATGATGGGATCAAATTTTGCTGCGGTAAATATTTTCCCAATCATGGATGTAGTTGTTGTTTTACCATGAGTGCCAGCTATTGCAATACTTACAGGTTTTAATTTCAATAATTCTCCAAGCATTTCAGCTCGTCGCATAATTGGTATGTGCTTTTTCTTTGCAGCCTGAAGTTCTGGATTTCCAGGTTTTATTGCTGATGAATAGACTACAACATCGCATTTGTCCAGATTTTCCTCTTTATGACCATAATGAATTTTAACCCCCATCTTTTCCAATCTGAGAGTATTTTCTGATTGAACAAGATCAGAGCCTGTTATTTTAAATCCCCAATGTACCAGAAGCTCAGCAATTCCGCTCATACCTATGCCGCCAATACCGATAAAATGTACTTTTTTAATTTTTCCAAACATAATTTTCCACGTGCTCCATTATTTTTTTTGCTATTAAATCTGCAGTATTGTTCTTATAGAATTTTCTAATATTTTTACTCATTTTTGCCATTTTCTGTGGCTCATTTAATAGTTCCGAGATTATATCATATAGTTTCTCTGTTTTTAGTTCGTATTGCAATACGACACGTGTGGCCCCTGCCCTTTCAAAAAGTCTAGCATTTATTTCTTGATGATTTCCAGCAGCTGTAGGAAGAGGGATCAAAATAGCGGGTTTACCAAAATAGGAAAGCTCTGCAAGAGTAAGAGCACCTGATCTTGAAACTACCAGATCGCATGAAGAATATGCAAATTCAATCTGGTGTATAAAAGGTGTCAGGTGAATTCTTTTAACTTTCTGGAATTTTTCTTTTAGGTAAAAATAATTTTTGATACCGGTTTGCCATATGAATTGACAATTTAAGTTTTCAATATATTTCAAAATATTTCTTTCCCAATACTTATTTATTGCTGCAGAGCCCTGACTACCACCGAAAATAAAGATCGTTTCAAATTTTTCGTCTAACTCAAAGAACTGCATAGCAAGATTTCTGTCGATAGGTTTTAAAGAAGATCTGAGTGGGATACCTGAATAGAAAGTATTTGGGATATATTTTTCTGTTTCCTTAAATGATGTAAATGTGATTTCTGCGTGTTTTGAGTATCTCTTTGTTACCCAACCCGGGGTAACATTTTGTTCCTGCAAAAAATAGGGTTTCTTCATTAGCTTTGCTATGGAAAGTACTGGAGCAGAGACGTAACTTCCTGTTCCAATGATGACATCTGGTTTGAACCAAAGAAATATTATATAACATTTGATATAACTTGCGAGTATTCTCAACGGAAGAACGGAATTCCTAAAGATATTTTTAAGATTGAATCCTCTCTGGAAACCACGGATAGGAATAAATTTTACAGGGAGATTAAGTTCCTTCAATACTACTTTTTCTATTCCCTTTTTAGTACCAATAAATAGAAACTCATTTTTTATATTATTGCTACAGCAAATCTTATGTATTGCCTCATATATGGCAATAGCTGGGAATAGATGACCGCCTGTACCTCCGCCTGCAAATATTATTTTTAGTTTTTTATCCTTATACATATTCCACCGTCAAAGTAATTTTTTCTTCCTTCGCTTTAATTTTCTTTGAAATATTAATTAAAATTGCCATAGCTGATAAATTGTACATCATTGCTGATCCACCATAACTTATAAACGGTAGTGGCAATCCAGTTACTGGAAGGAGATTTACCACGACGGCAACATTTAAAATAAAATACATAAAAATACTTATAGAAAGTCCAAGTCCGAGTAGCTTACCAAAGGTATTGTCAGTTTTTATAGATACTCTGATGCAATTGATAAATAGTATTAGAAACAATACCATAATAATTGACGTACCGATAAAGCCAAATTCCTCTCCCAAAACAGAGAAGATAAAATCAGTGTGGGGATTTGGTAGATACATGTTTTTTTCTATACTTTTACCAATTCCTTTACCAAAGAGACCGCCATTACCCAGGGATATTAAGGATTGCATTATTTGATAATTGCCGTCAGCTTTGCCCTTTTCTGGTGAGATAAATAATAACACTCTACTTAGACGATAAGGCTCTATCAGGATAAAAATCAAAGAGCTGATGGCAAATAAGCCAAGGAGAATTAATATGTTTTTTAGATTTACATTTCCAATAAATAAGATAGTTAAGCAAATAATGAAAATGGCTGCTGATGTACTATAGTCTTTTTGCAAAATGATTAAAAATAGGGTAATAAATATTATTGACGAAATAAATAGAAACTTTTTTATATCAATACTGACTGATTCTTTATATTTATCTATATAGTATGATATAAAAATTATGAGAGTTAATTTAGAAAATTCAGAAGGTTGAATCCTTATCGGACCAATCGTTATCCACCTTTTTATTGTCCCTTTGTTCATTACGAAGCATAAAACTAGAAGGATAAAGGATAAAAAAACGAAGAGATAAGTTATCCTCTTTAAGAATCTGTAGTCCAAAAAAAGGAAAAAGAAAAATAATGGCAATGCAGCCAGTATTTTTAAAATCTGTTGTTTTATTAAATAGTTTGGATCATTGTATTTTTCTGTGGATAAATATGAGCTGGCACTATATTGAACAATTATACCTAATACTAGAATTATTAAAAGTAGCATTATAAGATTTTTCGGGTAATTCCTATTATTTTGCATACATACTCTTCAAAATTTTTACACAGTTTATGAAGTCATTGCCTCTTTCTTCGAAATTTTTATACATATCAAAACTTGCACAGGCAGGTGATAGTAAAACTATATTCCCTTTATCCGCAGATAGAAATCCGCCAATAACAGCGTCGAACATTGATATTGCCTCTTTGCATGGGATATATTCCTTAAATATATTTGTTATTTTGCTTTTACATTCCCCAATGGCAATTATTTTCTTTACTTTTCCTTTGATAATAGGTTTCAGCTCTTCAAAATTTGCTCCTTTATCTTTACCTCCGAGTATCAATATTATTGGCTTATCCAACCCTCTGATAGCATATTTTACTGAATCAATATTTGTTGCTTTTGAATCGTTATAAAATTTTACTCCTTTAATGCTATCAACGTACTCCATTCTATGTTTTAATCCAGTTAATGTCATTATTATTTTTTTTAAATGTTTGCGACTATTTGATATAACCATATAGGCATTTAAACTTGCAAGCAAATTATATGTGTTGTGTTCACCAGGCAATCGGAAATCCTTTCTTTCAGCAATTTTTACTTTATCTATTGTTATAAAGGTGTCGTTCTCGAAAATAATAGGTGATCCTGTGTTTTTATGAATAGAGAAGGGGATAATATTTGGCTTTGAAGGTAATCTTTCTTTCAAGATTGGATCGTCGTCATTGTAAATATAGTAATCGTTTTTATCCTGATTTTTATAAATATTTAATTTTGCTCTTATATAATTATTAAAGGTTTTATGTCTATCAATGTGATCAGGGGTAATATTCATTACAATACATATAAATGGCTTAAAATGCTTGATGTATTCCAGCTGGAAACTGCTTATTTCAAGTACGATTATAGTATCATCGTTAAATGTATCACCATTTTTTACTATCTTGGAATAGGGGATTCCAATATTTCCACCGTAATAAACGTTATAACCTGCCTTGCTAAGTATCTGGTATAGTAGGTAGGTGGTTGTGGATTTCCCATTTGAGCCAGTGACAGCGATAATTTTATGTTTATAACTGAACCAGTATGCCAGTTCAATTTCACTGATTATCTCTATTTTCCTAGATTTAATTTTTTTAATAATGTCGCTATCGGATGATATCCCTGGACTAACAATTACCAAATCGCTTTTAAGCACTTCATCACTGTGCCCACCTGTTTCTATTTTAACACCTGCATTTATTAAAGATTTTAATTCGGCATTATCAAATATTTTTTGTTTTATTTCTGACAGTAAAATACTTTTGCATTTTCCAGCGAGTAAAAAAGAAGCCCAGATACCACTGGTACCAGCTCCAAGGATTGCTACCTTTTTATGCTCCAGTTCTTCTATTTCTTTCTTAACTTTCTCACTCATAATAATTTGAAACTGCTTAAGCTGATTAAAGCCAGTAATATTCCAATTATCCAGAATCTTATGACTATTTTCGTTTCAGGCCATCCCTTAAGTTCAAAATGATGATGTAAGGGTGCCATAAGAAAAACCCTTTTCCCTTCTCCATATTTTTTCTTAGTGTATTTGAAATAGGTTACTTGAATTAATACACTGGCTGCTTCAACAACAAATATCCCGCCGAGTAATACGAGTAATATTTCCTTTTTGGCCAGTACGGCAATGGTACCTATAGCTCCACCGAGAAATAGGCTTCCAGTATCTCCCATGAATACTTCTGCTGGTTTACAATTAAACCAGAGAAATCCCAGCAAGGCGCCGGATAATGCCATAGAATAGACAGTTAATTCACCAGAGCCAGGTATATAAATAGTATTTAAGTAACTGCTAAAATCAACACGGCCGGTGATGTAACAAATAATAGACAATGTAAGTGATATAATGCCAACGAGTCCAGTTGCTAATCCATCGAGTCCATCGGTAAGGTTGACTGCGTTAGAAGTTCCTGTTATCACAACGGCAATGAATATTATATAGAACAATCCAAAATCAACATTGGCATTTTTCAAAAAAGGTATAGATGTGATTGAATTATATTCCTCAAAGTGATTGCAAAAGTAAATAAATAGTCCAAGAGCTAAGCCAAATGTTAGCTGACCTATTAGTTTATACTTTGCAACAAGTCCGTCTTTGTATCCCTTAACAGATTTTAAGTAGTCGTCGATAAATCCAATCAGCCCCATCCAGATGGTTGCTATAAGAATAATAATTGTATAAACGTTGGATAGATTACCCCATAGAAGCATAGATGTTAGTACTGAGATTAAAATTATTATACCGCCCATAGTTGGGGTGCCCTGCTTGGATAGGTGAGTAGATGGACTATTATGTCGTACAATTTCACCGATTTGATTCTTCTTTAGGTATTTTATTATAGCGGGTCCAATTAGAAAGCTTAAAAGAAGAGCAGTTATCGCTGACATTGCAGCTCTAAATGTGATATAATGGAAAATATTAAATGGGCTGAAAAGGTTTTTTAAAGGATATAAAAATTCGTAAAACATCTATACACCTTTCATTATGTATTCAATTATTTCCTCCATTTTACTTCCTCTTGAGCCTTTTATTAATATCAGGTCACCTTTTTTTATATTTTTAATTACTGCATTTGCCAATTCTATTTTATTTTCGTAGTGGTATGCTTTCTTGAATCCTAATTCCTTGGCTCTTAGATAGCTATGATATGCGAGATTTCCAGTGCAGTAGAATTCGTCTATATTGGACCTCGAAATTTGAGTCCCAATTGATTTATGGGCTTTAATTGAGTGTTTTCCAAGCTCAAGCATATCACCAAAGATAAAAATTTTCTTACCTCCCGTATTCATCAAGTTTAACGTTTCAATTGATGCAGAAGTTGAATCTGGATTGGCATTATATGTATCATCGATTATTTTGATGCCATTGAAATCAGTTATATTGAATCTTTGCGGATCAGGCTCAAGTTTACTTAGTGCTTCTATTATAGCCTCATCTTCGATGGTGAAGCTTTTAGCGACTGTATATGCAGTGAGAGCATTATAAACTGAAAATCTGCCTGGTGTTGATATTTTGATTATGTGACTATTTAATTTGATAGTGGCTCTACCAAAGTTATCGAATTCCAAAATTGTTGCGTGATAGTCACATTTCTTTCTTTTTATGCCATAGGTAATTTTTTTCGCAGATGTATCTATTCTCACTATGTAAGGATCATCCATATTTACATATGCTATTCCACTCTCTGGCAAAATTTTAAACAGGCTCCCTTTTTCCTCAGCTACGCCTTTTTTTGAACCAAAAAACTCAATATGTCCATAGCCTATATTTGTAATAAGGCCATGGGTTGGTTTTAAAATATCGCACAGGTAGGCGATTTCTCCTGGTTTATTGGTACCTATTTCTACTATGCTGATTTGGTGATTCCTATTTAGGGATAAAATGGAAAGGGGCATCCCGATATGGTTATTGTAATTGCCAATTGTTGTATGAACATTGTATTTTGTTGAAAGCACAGTGAAAATAAACTTTCTACATGTTGTTTTCCCAGCCGTTCCGGTGATTGCTAGTCTTGGTATGTCAAATCTTTTCAAATAAAATTTTGATAGAGTTTGCATAGCTTTTAGTGGATCGTCTACTATCCAGAACGGCATGCTTTTGAATCTATCTTTATTTTTTTCAAACCAGAGCTTACTTACAACACATAGAGAGGCACCATTTTCAAAGGCATCGCTGATAAAATTATGTCCATCTGTATTTTCACCCACGAGTGCAAAAAATATATCTCCTTTTTTAAGAATTCTGGTGTCTATAGAAGCTCCTGTTGCGTATCTGTAAAAGTTTTTTAATTCTCCAAGCCTGGTTTCTTCTATTATTTCTTTTGTAATCATCATTCTTTTAATATATTTTTTACTACTTCAAGATCGCTAAAAGGAGATCTAACACCATTTATTTCCTGATAATCTTCGTGACCTTTGCCAAGTATTGCTATTATATCATTGTCAGTCGAGATTTTAATTGCATGAGTAATAGCTTCTTTTCTATCTTTAATTACGGTAAATAAGTTTTTATTTTTAAAGCCTGCCATTATGTCGTTAATTATGAGATCAGGATTTTCAAACCTTGGATTATCGTTTGTAACAATGCAGAAATCAGAATATTTCTCTGCTATTTTTGCCATTTTAGGTCTTTTTTTTCTATCTCTATTCCCACCGCAACCGAATACAGTTATAAGTTTTCCATTTTTATTTTTAATATTGATGATTGAGCTAAGTACATTTTCAAAAGCGTCGGGTGTATGAGCATAATCGATTATAATTCTGGGTTTGCCTGGAATTCTGAACTCCTGAAATCTTCCTGGTATATTTTTTACATCTAAAATTGCAGATGATATAATTTCTTTATCCAGACCTATTAATCTTGCACACGAGGAAGCTGCTAATATGTTGTAAAGATTAAACTTTCCGGAAAGGGCGGATTTAATTGTTATCTTATCTGAACCACTTTCTATTATACCATTTATTCCTTCATTATAAGTTGTTGATACAGACCATTTAAAATCAGCATTACTATTGTATAGAGAGTAAGTATATACTTTACCCCGAGATCCTTTTATAAAAATTTTAAAGAACCGATCATCTATATTTATAAGACAATATTTATTATAATTGGGCATTTCGAATAATTTTAATTTAGCTTTTACATAATCTTCTATTGTTTTATGAAAGTCGAGGTGGTCCTGAGAAATATTAGTGAAAATTACGAAATCAAATTTTATAGAATCTACTCTGTGAAGAGCTAAGGAATGGGAGGATACTTCCATTACTACATATTCTATTTTGTTTTTTATATATCGATTTAAGATTGATTGTATTTGCAGGCTATCTGGAGTAGTAAGTCCCAGCTTATAATTTTCTCCTTTTAGTGTATATCCCAATGTACCAATAGTTTCAGCAGTATATCCAGCTTTTCTTAATATATTTGATAATAAAATTATTGTTGTGGTTTTACCATTTGTTCCTGTTACACCAATTATCTTTAGCTTTTTAGATGGGTTATCATAGAAATTTGCAGCGATTTTTGAGAGAGCACTGCGAGTGTTTTTTACTTTTATCTGTGGGACATTGACATTATCAATAAACTTTTCTACGATAAGTAACGATGGTTTTTTTTGAATAACATCGGAGATAAAATTGTGTCCATCGTGTTTTAGTCCCTTCACCGCAATAAAGGCAAAACCTTTTTTAACATCTCTTGAGTTATCCGTTATACCTGCGATTTTCTCCGGTAGATGGCCTCTTAATTCATATTTGAGATCTCTTAATATTTTTTTTGTTTCAACTGTATAATTATTAGTCATATTCTTTTAACTTTATCAAACATTTATCGTTTGGTTTTACTATAGATCCTGGTTTAATGGATTGATAATAAACAACTCCTGAACCATCAATCTCAATGTCCAGGTTCAGACCTACTATTAAATTTAACGATTCTCTTAGAGTTTTCCCTATCAGATTTGGCATTCTATTTGACAATGAATAAGTAATTAATAATGGCTTTTCATTTTTTTGATAGTTATAGCTATTATTTTGGCTAGTTATTTTTTCATTGTTCTTAATTTTATTTTCTACAAAGTTGGTGAGATTGTCATCTATATTAATAATTCTTTTAAAAACATCTCTAACGACAGGAGCAGATACATATCCACCTGTATGATATTTTCCTCTTGGATTGTCCACGACTACGACGCAAAGGTATTTCGGATCCTCGACAGGGGTGAAACCTACAAAGTTCGCGATATAATCTCTTTTACTGTATTTGCCATCTATTACTTTTTGCGCCGTACCAGTTTTGCCAGCAATTTTAATACCTTTAATGCTTGCATGTATACCAGTCCCTTCCTCGACAGTTAATTCAAGCATACTCCTTAGTTTAAGCGAAGTTGTCTTACTTGTAACTTTTCTTATTAGCTCCGGTGAAAAATCTTTTACTTTTATATTATCTGGTGAGATAATTTGACGTACAATTATAGGTTTCATCAAATATCCACTATTAGCAATAGCACAATAAGCGCTTGCTAATTGAATCACCGTTGAACATATTCCTTGCCCAATTGAGACCTGAGCCAGGGTTATTTCGTTCCAGTCTTCTAATTCATGAACGATTCCATTTTCTTCACCTGGTAGATTTACCCCCGTTTTTGTTCCGAAGCCAAACCTTAGAAAGTATTCATAGAGTTTTTTCTTACCAACTTTATGAGCAATTTTTATAGTACCAATATTGCTGCTTTTCTCTATCACCTCGGAAAATTTTAAGGTTCCGTAAGGCTCTGCATCATGGATTATTATATCTCCTATTGTTATCTTTCCATATTCACAAAAAATTGTATCATCAGGTTCTATCTTTTTTTCTTCGAGAGCTGCTGCAGCAGTGATTATTTTAAGGGTGGAACCTGGTTCGAAGATATCTGTGATTGAGCTTATTTTTTGATTTGCTATAGGGTATTTTCCCGGTCTATTGGGGTCGTAGGATGGAACTGAAGCTATTGCCAGTATTTCTCCTGTTTTTGGGTTCATTATGATACCCATTGCTTTGTCGGCTTTATTAACCTGATATGCGGTTTTTAATTCCTCATATAGAATTGTCTGATATTCTTTATCCAATGTAAGATATATATCGTTCCCATTTATAGCCTTTTTAATCTTTTTTACAGAGGCAGGGATTACTCTGCCAAATCCATCCTTTAGGATGATTTTCCAGCCAGGTACACCTCTTAGTATTGGATCATATTGTAGTTCCAAGCCACAAAGACCTTTATTTTCAGTGCCGACAAAACCTATTACATGAGCAAATATGTCCTTATAGGGATAATATCTACGATACTTTTTTTTTATTTCGATTCCCTGAGTTCTTATTGAGTCGATATATTTTTCATTTATTTTGTCTATTGTTAATTCCTTTTCAATCCAGACAAAAGTTTTTTTATTATTAATAAGGTTGTAATAGTAGCTTATTGGTTTTCCTGTTAATTTACTAAGATTTTCGGCTATTTTTTTCTTATCTGTTATTAAGTATGGATGTGCAAAGATAGAATAAGTTAGAATATTCATTGTTAGAGGATTCCCATTTCTGTCAAAAATTGTTCCTCGAATTGGTTCTATAATTTCTTTTTCTGTTGATTGTTTGAGACAAATCTCTTTATAACAGTTACTATCAATAATCTGAATTATAAAAAGTTTTATTAGTATAGTAGCCCAAAAGAATATTAGAATTGTTAAAACAATTCCAGCTCTAAATTTTATAATCCTGCTATCCACCATTACTCTTCCTGCTGATTTATAACCACAAGTAGGGTTTCTGGCTTTGGAATTACCATTCCTAATTTGTCCTGTGCTATTTCCTTAATTCGATCAGGTCCTGAAAGTCTTTCTATTTCTGCTGAAATTATGTTGTTTTGTGTGATTAATTTTGCCCTGATTTCCTGTAGTCTGGTTATTTCTGCGTTTAGAATCCTTATTGTGTTTCCTACATAAATGTACTGAAAAAGTAAAAACATAATTACGATGAATGCAAAAAGTGATGGTGGAATTTTGTTGAGAAAATTAATTGATGATTTCCTGCGTTTTTTCATTAATTTAATCGCTCCGCTGCTCTTAGTTTTGCGCTCCTGGCATTGGGATTTTTTTCAATCTCATTTTTTCCAGGAGTGATGTGTTTTCGAGTTAAAATTTTAATTGTTTTTTTGTGATTGCAGGTACATATAGGAAAATTATCCGGGCATATACAGTCAGTTGACTCGGTTTTAAAAAAGTTTTTTACTATTCTATCTTCAATAGAATGGTAGGAAATTATTACAATTCGTCCACCGGGATTCAAAATCGAAATTGATTGTTCAAGCAAAGCCTGTAGGTTTTCCATTTCTTTATTTACATGTATTCTAATAGCCTGGAAGATACGACTCAATGTTTTGGTTAAAAATGGTTCTGGAGCAACTCTTTTTATAATTGAGACAAGTTGACCCGTAGTTTCTATCGGTTGAGTAGCCCTTTCTTTAATAATTTCCCTTGCTATTTTAGCAGCATATCTGTCCTCGCTATACTTTTTTAATTCTGACTTAAGTTCTTCAAACGGTGCATTATTTAGGAAGCTTCTTGCGGTATATTTTTGCGAAGTTATAAATCTCATGTCAAGTGGTTCGTCTTTCTTATATGTAAAACCTCTTCCCGAGGAATTCAGCAAGAAATTTGATAACCCCAGATCAACAAGAATACCATCAAGTTTCGTATATCCATTTGTGAATATTATTTTTTTTATATTTTTAAAATTATCATTGGCATAGATAATGTTGTTCATGTTTTTGAATCTATTTTTGCAGATATCGAGAGATTGTTCATCTCCATCAATAGCTATTATAACCGCATTTTTTGAAAGATGTTGTGAAATTGCCTCTATATGACCTCCAGTGCCTGCAGTGCAATCAACGTATACACCGTCAATATTGTTGATTAAATATTTGACAGTTTCATTTACAAGTACAGGAACGTGATAATTGGCCATCAGAGTAAATTCTCCATATTTTGATAGAATTCATCATCTAATTCTTGATTTGTCTCATGATGATTGTTTAATGTTTCTGGATCCCATATTTCGATTGAGTTTAGCACCCCAATCAATATTGCTTCATTTTTAATATTAGCGAAATCAAGCAGATTCTGGGGTATAGTTATTCTTCCCTGTTTATCGCATTTTAATCTAACAGCAGTTCTACATACATTTCGAATAAAAGCCCTGTACTTTTTGTTAGACCTAGGCAATTTCATCATTTTTTCTGCAAAATCATCCCATTCTGATGATGGATAGGCGATAAGACATGGATCAAATCCTTTAGTCACAACGAAAACAGGTTCAGAATCGGGATATTCCCACTTCCTAAATCTTGCGGGGATAATGATTCTTCCTTTTTCATCTATGTTTGCTTTGCTTTCTCCTGAAAAATAGTTAATCATTATCTCACCGACTATCTGGGATTATATGGGAAATTGCACCACATTACACCACTATTATAAAACATTTTGGGATATATGTCAAGTAATTATTTATATTTACAGCTTTGATTTTTAAAATTGTTCTTGTGTTTATAAAATAAAATTTTTATAATCAGGAAAATTGAGTAAATATGAGTAGAAGTATATATACTTGCCATTCTAACTACGAAGCTATTAAAAAAATTATCTTTGTTTCCATAATCTTTTTTAACCTTCTGTATCCTAAGTATATCTATAGAGTAAAACATTACGATGTTTTTAACGGATTGCCCGATAATAGAGTTGTTTGTATAACACAAGATTATCATGGATTTATCTTTATAGATACTCCATCTGGTATAAGTAGATTTGATGGGTATCAATTCTATGAATATAATATCAAAGGATTACCCGTTGCTACAAATAGGTTAGTCTCTAACATTTTTCCAATTAACAGGGAAAAATTACTTGTTGGTACTTTTGGAAGAGGATTATATGTGTTTAATTATCGAAAGGAGGAACTTGAAGAACTTAAAATTTTCGTTCGTGATAGTGTTAATGTTGACACTAAGTCATTAAATGTAACTTCCATTAGCAAGTATAGCGATAATAGTTTAATAATAAGTACATTGCAAAATGGTATATATTTATTTAATCATATTAATAATTCCTTTGAGAAATTGAATTTTAACAAAACTAAGGAATTCGATTTTAGCAAGATTTTGATTAATTGTGTAAAAACAGATCGAAATGGGAATTTATATATAGGTACTTTAAACAATGGACTTATTATATACAGTAAAGATACAAAAGAGATTGAAAAGTATGAGTCAGAAATTTTTTGTAAAATATTTGATATTTATGTAGATGAAAATGATAGTATTTGGTTGGCTACAGATTCTGGTTTAGTTAAGTTCAATCCGAAGTTTAGTAGATTCACCTATTATCCGCTAATATATAGAGATAAGAAATTCAAGGATTGTTTAATTTACTCTATAGATAAGCAAGGGGATAGTCTTTATCTTGCTGTGCAGTCTCTTGGAGTCTTTATTTTCAATATCAGGAGTAAAAGCTTTGAATCTGTATTCGATCAGGTAGATTTCGGAGGTGAAAAGAGACCTAATAGTATAAACGAAATTTACATTGACTCATGGGGTAATATATGGCTTGGTACATATGATGAGGGATTATGGGTATTAAGTAAAAAATTAAAATTTAAAAATTTTAATATTGCAAGTATCTTAAAATCAGAAAAAGTAAGGCGTATCAACTCTATTATATATCAAAAAGGAGTATGTTGGATAGCTACTCAAATTGGATTGATAAAATTGGATACTCATAGAAAAAGAGTCGATTATATAGAATTACCAGATTGTCCTGAAGATTCTGTAAAAGCTGTTTATACACTTTATTTGGATAAAGAAAGTTTACTTATTGGTAGATACAGTTGCTTACAGATTTTGGATTTAAGGGATATGAGTATTGAAAATATCGATATTCCTTCCAGATATTTTAGGAATGGAAAGATAGGAGTTATATGGGATATTAATAAGGACAAAAAGGGCAACTACTGGTTAGCAACACTTGGGACTGGAATAATAAAACTCGATAGTAATTTGGCATTTGTGAGGGCTTATTCTTTAGGAGAATATGGAATCGATAATTATATAGCCTCGATTGAAATAGATGAAGATGGTACTATATGGGCTGGTACAAATATATCAGGTATAATCAATTTGACTGAGACAGGGGATATAATAAAAGAATATAACCTTAATTCTAAACCTCACTTAACTGATGAGTATATTACATCTATGCTTATTGACAATGACGGAGATATTATTATTGGCACATATCTTGGGGGATTGAATATAATCAAAAAGGATGGGAGTATTTTGTATTTCAATAAAAGAAATGGATTGGCTTCTAATTTTGTAGTTGGAATTACTCAAGATGGTATGGGGAATATATGGATAAGTACGGATAGAGGAATATCAAGACTAAATATTAAGGATAAATATATTGTAAATTTTGATATAAATGATGGTGTGGAATTTTATTTAAAAAGAGATAAATATCCTGCCAATTTGTATGGTAGTGGGATAACATTTGCACTCGATGGTAGTGTGTGGGTTGGCGGTATAAATACAGTTACATATTTTAATCCAGCAGATATTTCTTCATCTCTTTCGAGCTATGAGGTGAAAATATCATCTATTAGCATTACAGATAGGGATGGTAAACAAAGAAATATCCCCTTTATAAATGACACTTTAGAGCTCAGTTATAAAGATAAGTTTATAAGAATAAATATTTCAGCGTTGGACTATTACGACCCTTTAAAGTGTCAGTATCGTTATACTTTTAAAGGAATGAGATCGGACTGGATAAATGTTGGTAATACAGGAACATTGACATTCTCAAATCTAAGACCAGGGAAGCACAGACTATTTATTGAATATCTAGACTATCGTGGTATAAAGACAGATAAGATTAAAGAAATTTTAGTAAAAGTAAGCCCTCCATTTTATAGCACATGGGGCTTTCGTACTATGGCAACTATTGGTTTAATACTTCTTGTGATAATTGCAATACAGCTTCGGGTAGCATCCATTAGAGCACAAAATATTAAGCTTGAGAATCTTGTAAAAATAAGAACGGAGGAACTATGTAAAAAACAGGATGAACTATTAAAAGCATATGGTGAACTTGAAGATAAGGTTAAAGAGCGGACAAAGGAATTACAGGAATTAAATAAGCAACTACTGAAAGAGATTGAGATAAGAAAATTTATTGAAGATGTATTACGAGAAAATGATAATTTGATAAGGTCTTTGCTCGATGCAGCCCTTGATTCAGTAATAATGGTAGATAAAGAGGGTAAAATAATTGCACTAAATCAAACTGCAGCTAATATGTTTGGATTACAGAGAAGCTATTTAATAAGTGCCAACATTTATAAATTTAATTTCTTTAATATTACGAAATCTACAATAGATGAGATAATTACTAATAAGACTCCAAAAGTATGCCATATTGAATTTGATAACAAATTTTACGAGAGATATTTTTATCCCATATGCAGTCTTCAAGGTGATGTTGATAAGGTAGCAATATTCATAAGAGATATTACTGATTTAAAAAAGGCAGAAATTATCCTGCTCAGACATAAGGAGGAACTTGAAGAGCAAGTAAAAAAGCGAACTGAGGAGCTGGCTAAGATAAACGAAGAGTTAAATAGAGAAATTAATAGAAGAGCTAAGTTTGAAAAAGAGTTAAGGGAGAGCGAAGAAAGATTCAGATATTTGTTTGAGAATGCTGATGATTTGATATGGTTGGTGGATGTGGGAGGTAAATTTCGAATTGTGAACAGGTTATTTTTAAATGTTCTTGGCTATAAAAGACATGAATTAATAGGGAAAAAGAATAATCGTTTTATTGAAGAGAGTTATAAGCAGCTTTACCAGAGTTATTTTAAGGAAACTGTAAAAGGTCAAACTCGTGAATGTGAGATAAAGGTTTTATCAAAGAGGAAAGAGGAAATTGTTTTATGGATAAAGATGGTACCTATTAGAGATCAGGAGAGAGTAGTTGGCGTGTTTTTCATAGGTAGGGATATAACACAATTGAAAAAGAATGAAGAGGAACTGATGAAGGCTGAAGCCAGAAAGAGAGAGAGTTTCCGTGAGTTTACATTGAAACTTGCACACGAGATGAAGAACCCGTTAGCTAGCATACGAAGCTCGGCTCAAATCTTATCAAGAATGAACAATGAGATGCAAAATGAAAGATATAATAGGCATATAAATGTAATAACTCGTAATGTGGATATATGTAATAAGATAATAAAAGATTTGTATAATTATACGAGCGAGGTAAAAGCTGATCTTAGGCGTCTTGATGTTAAAAAGATTGCTGAAAGGTTGAGTGCAGAAATAGAAAAATATCAAGAGGAATTTCCTGAGATTAAATTTAGTGTTAATTTAAAAGCGGACGATGTGAAAATTGTTGGAGATGAGGAAAAACTGCTTCAGGCATTTCAAAACGTAATTACTAACGCTATTGAGTCTATTTCAGGTAGAGGAAAGGTTGATATAGTTATATCAAGTTCGGGAGACAAGTATAAGGACGAATATGTAGAATTTATTTTTACAGATAGTGGTTCGGGTATTGATAAAAAAGATGTTGATAAAGTTTTTAATCCTTTTTACTCTTCTAAGGCTACTGGATTTGGACTTGGTCTTTCAATTGTAAAAGAAATTATTGAACTTCATAAAGGAATTATTAATTTAGTATCAGAAAAAGGCAAAGGGACAGTAGTGACTATATTAATCCCTATATACAAAGGTTAAGAGGATGAAAGAAAAGATATTAATAGCTGATGATAATGTTGATACACGGGATAATATAAAGGAGATACTGGAAGAAGCAGGGTTCTTAGTTGATACAGTAGATAACGGTGAAAAAGCTGTGGTTACGGTTCTTAATGATGATATTGATTGTCTGATCCTTGATATGAAAATGCCTAAGAAAGACGGCTGGCAGGTATTAACCGAAATTAGGTCATTAATTGATGCTGGACTGGTTGTAATAATAATTACAGCCTATGGAGATATATCGAGCGCAGTAAGAGCAGTGAAAATGGGAGCCTATGATTTTATTGAAAAACCTTTTGATAATGATGTGTTATTGATGACGGTAAAGAGGGGATTGGAAAATGCTCGTTTAAAGAAAGAGGTAAAGAGTCTTAGAAAAAAGGTCTACGCAAAGGGTGAGCTGGAAGAGATATTTGGTTCAAGTTCTGCTATTAGGAAAGTAATAGAGCAGATTAATATTGTAGCGGAAACAGACATTACTGTTCTTCTGTATGGTGAAACTGGCGTTGGTAAGGAAGTAATAGCAAATTTTATTCATAACAGAAGTAAAAGAAAAGATAAAAGGTTTGTGCCAGTAGATTGTGGAGCAATACCTGAGAACCTTATAGAAAGTGAATTATTTGGATTTGTTAAGGGAGCATTTACAGGGGCTGTGGAGACGAAGCCGGGAAAATTTGAAATGGCTGATGGAGGTACATTATTCTTAGATGAAATAGGTAATCTTCCATTATCCCAACAGCAGAGGTTGTTAAGGGTTGTCGAAACAAAGAAAATTTTACCAATAGGTTCAAAGATGGAAAAAGAAGTCGATGTCAGAATCATCGCTGCAACAAATAGGGATTTAAGTAAGCTTGTTGAGGAAGGTAATTTTCGTCAGGATTTATATTATAGGCTTGTGGAGTTTGTAATAGAAATACCACCTTTACGTGAAAGGTTAGAGGACATACCGCTGATTGTGAATAATCTAATAAATGAAGCTAGCAGAGAGCTGGGGAAAAGGGTAACGGGAATTTCCAATAGAGCCATAGATAAAATCATTTCTTACAGCTGGCCTGGGAATATCCGTCAATTAAGGAATGCCATTCGGAGAGCCGTACTCATTTGTGATGGAATAATAGAAGAGAATAATATTATTTTGAGTTATGAGAAAAAACCTGAGTTAAAAGGATTTGATTTTAGCTGTATTGATATTATAGAGCCAGATAAAAAGTATGTTGATGTGTTACATGAAGCTACTGAAAAAATGGATAAAATTTTAGTGGTAAAAGCTTTAAAAACAGCGGGAGGGAATATTTCGAAAGCAGCTAGAATTTATGGAATTGATCGGACAAATTTTTATCGCAAATTGGATAAATATGGTATAAGAAATAACAAAGGCTAGTCCCTTTTTATTTCCCAAATTTTTTCACCGAAGAAATACCATGGTAGTCTACCTTCATCACATTTGTCAGGTTCGGTGGAAAAGTAGTAGTTGGTAAAATAAATAATTCTTGATGGTGAATTTTTTAAATTCCTACAGCCGTGTGCCACACCTGGAGGTATGACCACTAACCTTGGCTTACCACCACCGAGAGTTAATCTGAGTATATTTCCCTCTGTTGGGGAAGCTTCTCTAACATCAGCTAAAACCAGTAATATTTTATCAGATGGTGGAGTGAACCAGATATCTGTTTGAATTTTGTGTACGTGAAATGCTTTAATACAACCTGTATCAATTTCACTATAATTTACCTGTCTGAGGTCAAAGTCACCGATATTTTTTTTAATTTCTTCTCCTAATCTCATCAGTTCAATCAAACAACCAGATTCATCAACATTGCTTACTAATTCAATAACTTTTACATCTTTAATTGTTACCTTTTTTAAATAATCCTGTAATACATAAGCTTTTTTGGCATCTTTGTTCAGTTCCATTCAATCCCTCATTTTTCTGCGTAGAAATTAATTAAGCGATATATAAATTACAACCTGAATGTATCTTGGAATTTATATGAAGAGAATAGCATTAATTTTTATCATAGGCAGGGAAAATAAATACAGTGTAAATAGCTTAGTAGGTGCTATTGAATCCTTTGACGATAATTTTTTTGATATATTCGTAGTTGATTATAGAAAGCAGGATGTTTGCCAGGGAATAAACAGAATTTCAGTGAATTATAATACTTTGGTATTTGCATTTTCTTTTATGACTCATCAATACTGGGATATAAAAAATTTAGTAGAGGAATTAAAGTCAACATTTAGAGATGCTATTTTTGTTTGTGGTGGTCCACATGCATCGGGCAAACCTGAGAGTGTTGCAACTCTCGGATTCGATTATGTTTTTATTGGTGAATCGGAAATAACTTTTAAAAATTTTTTCCAGAATATTTTAAACAGTATGGAAGGTGATTTGTCAAAGCAAGGGAATAAAGATGGTGTATCATTTATTACTTCTGTTCAATTTGTAAATCTAAATGAGTTTAGCCCTGTATCGATCAAATATAATAGATTTGGACCCATAGAAATCTCTCGTGGCTGTCCCTATAGATGTGCTTACTGTCAGACGCCGTCAATATTTGGTAGAAATATTAGACACAGGGATATTGAAAGTGTTATTGATATAGTTAGACATATGGTTTTTTTAGGTATGAAGGATATTCGATTTATAGCACCTAATGCTATTGCTTTTGGTTCTGAAGATGGAATTAAAATAAATTTGGATAAAGTTGAGAATCTTCTATATTGCGTTAGAAAAGAAATTGGTGAAGATGGGAGGATATTTTTTGGTTCTTTTCCCTCAGAGATCAGGCCCGAGAATATTTCAATAGATGCGATTAAACTTATAAAATCGTATTGTAATAATAAAAATATTGTTATTGGAGCACAAAGTGGTAGTTCAAGAGTTCTTAAGTTATTAAAAAGAGGTCATACTGTTGAAGATGTTATAAATGCAGTGGATATAATAATATCAAATGGTTTGAATGCTAATGTCGATTTTATTTTTGGGTTACCATTCGAAAAGGATGAAGATGTTGAAGTTACGATTAAATTTATCAGTAAACTTGTAAAGATGGGTGCAAGAATTCATGGTCACTATTTTTTGCCATTGCCAGGAACGGTTCTGGAGAGAGAAACATTGAAAATATTTGAAAAATATGAAGATTTTATTCATAAAGAGTTATTGCCCAATGGTCATATTTTTGGAAACTGGGAAAGGCAAAAAGAATTGAGTTATAAAATTCATGAATTATTATTATATTAAAAAAATATAATCATATTGCTTTTTGAAGCTTTTCATTGAATGTAAAATCATCTTTAATTAAATTTATTAGGTTTTTTGTATACAATATGGGCGGTTAGCTCAGGTGGTTAGAGTGCTTGCTTGACATGCAAGAGGTCACTGGTTCGAGTCCAGTACCGCCCACGGTTTTTACTATACGTAGAGGTAGGATATTGTTAAGAGAAAAAAGAAAAAGGGAAAAAGGATTTGAAAAAGAAAAAGACGGTAAATATAACTCTACCGGATGGATCAAAGATAGAAACGGAAGCTGAGACCAAGATTTCTGAGGTTGCGAAAAGACTTAGTGATAAACTATATAAAAAATCAGTAGCTGCTAAAATAGATGGAAAGTTAGTTGATTTATCAGCCGAAATAAGAGAAGATTGTAATCTGAAGATAATTACTTACGATGATCAGGAAGCCCATGAAATAATATTACACACAACTTCTCATGTCATGGCTCAGGCAGTAAAGAGATTATATCCTAATGCAAAAATTGCAATAGGACCTGCTATCGAAAATAGATTTTATTATGATATCGATGTAGATCCCCCAATTAAAGACGAAGACCTTCCGAAAATTGAAGTGGAGATGAGAAAAATAATTGCAGCTGATTATCCAATTGAAAGAATTGAGATGTCTGTTAAAGATGCTATCGAGTTTTTTGCAAAAAAGGGGGAGATATACAAAGTTGAGATTTTGAACGAAGATATAGAGGAAGACACAGTTTCTTTATACAAACAGGATGATTTTGTTGATCTTTGTCGCGGTCCTCACTTACCGTCAACTGGAAAAGTAAAAGCTTTTAAACTTTTGAACGTAGCTGGTGCCTACTGGAGGGGTGATTCAAGGAATAAGATGTTGACCAGGATTTATGGAACCAGCTTTCCCTCTAAGGAGAAGCTTGATGAATATCTCCATTTTCTTGAAGAGGCAAAAAGAAGAGACCACAGACGAATTGGGAGAGAACTCGAACTATTTGATATAAATGATTCTGTAGGAGCTGGTCTGGTATTATGGTTTCCAAAGGGTGCAATGTTACGAAGAACTATCGAGAATTTGTGGATTGATGAGCATCTTAAAAGAGGTTATGAGCTAGTGGTAACACCACATATTGGTAGATCCAGGATGTGGGAAATAAGTGGACATATTGGGTTTTACCGGGATTTCATGTTTGAAGCTATGAAGGTGGAAAATGATGAGTATTTTGTTAAACCTATGAATTGCCCTTACCATATAATGATATATAGATCTAAAATAAGAAGTTATAGGGATTTGCCCGTAAAGTATGCAGAACTTGGAACGGTATACAGATATGAATTGAGCGGAGTTCTCCATGGATTAATGAGAGTAAGGGGATTTACTCAGGATGATGCTCATATTATTTGTACTCCTGAACAGCTTGATTCTGAGATTGAAAATCTTGTAGAATTTTCCATAGACTTTCTTAAGAAATTCGGTTTTAAGGAATTTGACATTTTTGTTTCTACAAGACCTGAGGAGAAGTTTACAGGTAATATTCAGATGTGGGATGTGGCAACATATTCGCTTAAGAAGTCTCTTGAGAAGCTTGGTATTGAATACAAAATCGATGAAGGTGGTGGAGCATTCTATGGACCGAAGATAGATATTAAGATAAGGGATGCATTAGGTAGATACTGGCAGTGCACTACTATACAATTTGATTTTAATCTGCCAGAAAGATTTGATATGTATTACATTGCCGAGGATGGAACAAAGCAGAAGCCTTATATGATACATAGAGCTATTCTCGGATCGATTGAAAGGTTTGTTGGAATATTGATAGAGCATACTGCGGGGGATTTCCCTGTTTGGCTAGCACCTGTCCAGGGGATTGTATTGCCTATTACTGATAAACAGAAGAATTATGGATACAGAGTGTATGAATTCTTTAAGGAACATGGGGTAAGGATTGAGATGAATGATAAATCTCAGACTATTGGGCAAAAAATAAGAGAGTCAGAATTACAGAAAATCCCTTTTATGTTTATTTTAGGCGAGAGAGAAGAAAATGAAAATAAAATTTCTGTGAGAAGAAGAAAAAAAGGTAACCTTGGGTCCTATAGCTGGAAGGAGACTTTAGATATTATAAAACAGGAACAAATATAGGAGGGGCAAAAATAGAAAGAGATTTAAGAGTTAATGAGCGTATTAGAGTTCCAAAGGTTAGGTTAATAGATGAGAATGGAAAACAAATTGGAATTGTTTCAATACAGGAAGCTCTCCGATATGCAGAGGAGAGAGACCTTGACCTAGTCGAGGTTGCACCAAATGTTGATCCACCTGTTTGTAAGATAATGGATTATGGAAGGTATAAATATCAGCAGCAGATAAAAGATAGAAAAGGGAAAAAGGCGCAACATATTATAAAAATTAAGGAGTTACGATTGAGACCGAATATTGACAAAAATGATTTGAGACTTAAGTTGGAAAGAGCCAAAGAGTTTCTTCAGGAAGGGAATAAAGTAAAATTTACACTATTGTTTCGAGGAAGGGAGCTTGCTCATACAGAATTAGGATATGAATTAATGAAAAATGTATGTGATGAACTCTCAGAAATCGCAAATATTGAAAGACCACCTAGGGGTGAGGGGAGAACAATTGTAGCAGTATTAGGTCCAAAATAGGAGAGATTGTTATGTCAAAAGTCAAAACAAGAAGTTCAGCTAAAAAAAGGTTTATAAAAGTTACTGCTTCAGGTAAAATTAAAAGAGCAAAAGCCAACAAATCGCATCTCTTGACTGGTAAAACTTCAAAGAGGAAAAGAAAGCTTCGTAAAGCTGATTATATATCTGCCAGTGATAAGGAAAGAGTTAAGAAGATGTTGCAAATATAGTTAAAAAAAGGAGAATAGCAATGCCCAGAGCAAATAGTTCTGTACCAAGACATAAAAGACATAGAAAAATAGTGAAGATGGCAAAAGGAGCATGGGGAGCAAGACATCGAACCTATGTAAATGCCAAAGATACCGTTGAAAAAGGGTTACAATATTCATATAGAGATAGAAGAACAAAAAAAAGAAATTTTAGACGATTATGGATTGCTCGAATTAATGCTGCCTCTCGTGCATACGGGATACCTTATAATAAATTTATCCATGCTTTGAAAGAGAAAGGAATTCAGATAGATAGAAAAGCACTTGCTGAGATGGCAGTAAATGATCCTGCAGGATTTGAAAAACTTATTGAAACTGTTAAGGCATAGAAATAATGAATATACAACATAGAATCGATGAAGTACGTAAATCCTTTCATGACGATATAAATAATTGTGAATTAACCCCACAGAAACTGGAAGAATTAAGAATAAAATATTTAGGGAAAAAGGGGTTTATACAATCACTATTTAAATTGATACCAGAATTGGATATCCCTGAGAGAAAAGAATTCGGTAGAAGTTTAAACTCTTTAAAAAATGAAATTATAGAAAAAATAGAGTTTCTAAATAGAAAAGTAAAAAAGAAGGTTTCAAGTGAAGAGTATTTTGATCATACATTACCAGGAATATCCTATGGTCCAGGACGATTACATCCTGTTTCTCTGACTATGCGGGAGATAATATTAATATTTCAGGAAATTGGTTTTGGAATAGAATTCGGTCCTGAGGTTGAATCTGATTTTTATAATTTTGAGGCTCTAAATTTTCCTGAAGATCACCCTGCAAGAGATATGCAGGATACGTTTTATATTAATGATAAAATTTTGTTGCGAACACATACATCTCCAATACAGATTAGGGTGATGCAATCTAAAAAACCACCTATACGTATTCTTGCGCCAGGAAGAGTTTTTAGGAATGAGTCTATAAATGCAAGAAGCTACTGCGTATTTCACCAGATAGAAGGTTTATGTATAGATAAGAATATTAGTTTTGCAGAATTGAAAGGGGTGCTGGGGTATTTTGCAAAGCGCTATTTTGGTAAGGATGTTGAATTGAGATTCAGACCAAGTTTTTTCCCGTTTACAGAGCCGAGTGCTGAGGTAGATATATCCTGCTTTATATGTGGTGGCAAGGGATGTAAAGTGTGCAAAGAGACAGGCTGGCTTGAAATACTCGGATGTGGTATGGTTGACCCTAATGTATTGAAAATGGTTAATATAGACCCGGAGAAGTATTCAGGATATGCTTTTGGAATGGGCTTGGAGCGTATAGCAATGTTAAAATATGGTATTGATGATATCAGATTGTTTTATGAAAATGATATAAGATTTTCAGAACAATTTTATTAATCAGTATGAAAGTTAATATTTCCTGGTTAAGAAAATATGTTGATTTTGATTTTGATCCTTCAAAGCTTGCAGATTTGCTGACGTCTGTAGGGCTTGAGTCAAATCTTACTTTTGATATTGGAAAATTAGATAATGAAATTGTCGTAGGTGAAATAAAAAAAGTATATAAGCATCCTAATGCAGATAAATTGTATGTGTGTCTTGTTGATGACGGCAAAGGTGAATATCATGTAGTTTGCGGTGCACCCAATACACGAATCGGTATAAAATCCGCATTTGCCAGAGTTGGTGCTAAACTTCCTGATGGACGAAAGGTAAAAGAGGTAACGATTAGAGGAATCAAATCCTACGGTATATTATGTGCTGAAGATGAGCTTGGTATCTCCAATGATCACTCTGGCATAATAGAATTTCCAGCAGATGTTGATATAGGTATCCCAGTAAAAAATATTTTTGAAGAAATTGGAATAGTAGTAGAAATCGATTTAACTCCGAATAGACCTGATTGCACTTCACATATAGGAGTAGCAAGAGAAATATCTGTAATTACCGAAAATAAATTAAAAATACCAAAAGTCGAATTAAAAGAGGGTTCGAAAAAAATTACTGATGAGGTAGGTGTTAAGATTGTAGATACGGAGGGATGTCCAAGATATGTTGCTAGATTGATCAAGGGTGTGAAAGTAGCCGAATCCCCCGAATGGTTGAAAAGTTATCTGAGAAGTGTTGGAATACATCCAATTAATAATGTTGTAGATGCTGCGAATTTTGTAATGATGGAAACAGGCCAACCGCTGCATACCTTTGATTTTGATAAACTAGAGGGAGGCAAAATTGTAGTTAGAAAGGCTAAATCCGGAGAAAAAGTTGTAACCCTTGAGGGAAAAGAAGTTGAATTAAACGAATCTGTGCTCTTAATATATGACTCTCGTAAACCTGTCGCTATAGCGGGAATTGTAGGATTACAAAATTCAAAGGTAGATGAAAATACAGAAAATATCTTAATTGAAAGTGCTTACTTTAACCCTCTGACAATAAGGAGAGCTTCTAAAAGTATAGGCATATCAACTGAGGCATCTTACCGATTTGAACGTGGGATCGATGCTGACGGACAGATATACGCTGCCAATAGGTTAGCCCAATTAATACTTGAATATGCTGGTGGTGACTTGTATGAGGGTATCGTAGATTGCAATCCAGTAAAGATTGAACCAAAAGAAATTACACTTAGGTATAGTAAAGTAAATTCTATTGTTGGTTGCAAAATCAATAAAGAGTGGATTAGTAAGAAACTTATTCTACTTGGTTGTAAGATTCTGAATAAAAATGAGTCTGAAATTAAGATACTTGTTCCAACTTTTAGACCAGATCTTGAGCGTGAGATAGATATGATTGAAGAGATAGTCAGGATTTATGGAATGGTGAATATACCGCCTAAGCTGGAAACTGTTGTGTACCCTATTGTTGAGAAGAACAACAGGTACGAATTAATTGAAAGGTTGAGGGAATATTTATTCTCATGTGGTCTCATCGAGGTTTATTCTAATTCACTAATTTCGAAGAGTCTACTTAAAGTCTCGTTTGATGAGACTGAGGGTATCAGGTTAAAAAATCCATTAAGTTCAGATATGGCATATTTGAGAACATCATTAATTCCTGGCCTGTTGAAAACTGCACAGTTAAATATTTTCCGAAAAAATAATAACCTGCGTCTTTTTGAACTAGGGACTGTTCATAAGGTCAGTCAGAGCTCAGAATTTGGAGATGAAGAGACATTAAATTTTGGAATATTATTGACCGGTAATATCCGAGAAAAATCATGGTTAGTAGGGGAGGAGAAATCCTCTTTGTTTCATCTTAAAGGTATACTGGAGAATATTTTAGGATATTTTGGGGTTAAGGATGTCGAATATTCATATAGGAATTATCAAAAAGGGTACTTTAGCCATATAATTGACGTTTATTATAAAAGCGATAAGTTTGTAAGTATTGGAGAGTTAAATAGGGACTATCTCAACAGAATATGGGATATTCAACAACCAATTTATATAATGGAAGGAAGTGTAGATTTTATATTACAACATAGTAATTTCAATATTAGATATGAACAGCTACCAGTATTTCCAGCTATTGAAAGAGATTTATCAATTGTTGTTGATAAGAAAGTAAAAGTAGCTGACGTTGAGAGGGTTATAAGAAAATATGGGACAGATTTGCTAAAAAATGTAAAATTTTATGATATTTATACAGGGAAAAGTATTGAAAAAGGTTTAAAAAGTTTTACATTTAATATAGTTTTTAGATCAAATGAGCGTACTCTGAAAGATGAGGAAGTAGATATTATAATGGAAAAAATAGTTGATAGGCTTGGAAAAGAGTTAAATGCAAGGTTAAGGTAATCAGGTGGAAAATTTTTATAAATTAGAAAGTAAAATAAGGGAGTTAATAGCCAGGTATAATAATTTAAAGGAGCAAAATAGGAGGTTAGAAGAAAAAGAAGTTAGTAGTAGTGGTATTACAAAGGAGGAGGTAAAATCAGCAATAGATACTGTGAGACAAAAAATTCATAATATGATCGAGATGCTTAATGAAATTGGAGTTTAATATGAGTTTAACTGCTTTTGGCGGAGAAGAAATAAATGGATAAATCACAGGAAAATTTAGTAAGAGTAGTCATTTTCGGTCAGGAATATATGATAAGGGGGAAGGCTGATTCTGGCTATATTCAGAAAGTGGCAAAATATGTAAATGATAAAATGGAGGAGGTGGAATCTGCTGTGTCCTCTATTCATACTCCATTGAAAATAGCTATTCTTGCGGCAATGAGTATAACGGATGAGTTATTTTCATTAAAGAATAAAAAGGACAAAGAAACTGAAGAGATAAATAAAAGGTCGGAAGGATTAATAGAAGAAATTGAAAGTGTG
Organism: Candidatus Neomarinimicrobiota bacterium; assembly: GCA_017656425.1. NCBI lineage: Bacteria > Pseudomonadati > Fidelibacterota > Fidelibacterota bacterium. The sequence goes on from JACDNV010000007.1 coordinate 45,264, forward strand.
CTAAAAGAATAAATTTTGCCTCTATATAAAATTTCCGACTTAAGCAGTTAAACTCTGATAAAAATGTGGAGTGGTAACATGATAGGAAATATACTCTTTGGGATTGCAGGACTAATTATTGGAGCAATTGCATCAATATTTATTTATATAAGTATTTTAAAGAGATCAAAAAGCACTGCAGGGGAGATAATAGAGGGGGCCAAAAAAGAAGCTGCGGACATTATAAAAGAAGCCAAAATAGAAGCAAAAGATGAAGCTTATAGGATAAAGCAAAAAGCTGAAGAAGAATATAGGGCAAAGCTAAAGGAAACAAGGGAGCTTGAGAAGCAGCTTGTAAAGAGAGAGTTTGAACTCGATAAAAAGCTTGAAGTAGCTCAGAGGAAATTAGAGGATATTGAACAGAAAGAGAAGCAGATTGATCAAAGGGAAAAAAGATTAACTGAAGAAGAGAAGAGAATTCATGAGATCATTGAGATGCAAAATGAGAAACTGGAGAAAATTGCTGGCCTGTCAAGAAATGAAGCAAAAGAGTTATTGATGAATAACCTACTTGAAGAAGCCAAAAGAACTGTTGCTAATCAGGTAAGAGAAATAAAAGAGAGAGCCATTACCGATGCAAATAGAGAGGCAAGAAACATTATAATAAATGCAATTCAGAGATCAGCAGCAGATCATACTGCAGAAACAACAGTCACTGTCGTCAATTTACCAAACGATACAATGAAAGGTAGGATAATTGGTAGGGAAGGTCGAAATATCAGGCATTTTGAGGCGTTAACTGGAGTTGAGATAATAGTAGATGATACACCAGAGGCAGTAGTATTGTCAGGTTTTGATCCCATCCGCAGAGAAATAGCAAGGATTGCCCTTGAGAAACTGGTACAAGATGGTAGGATTCATCCAGCGAGAATTGAGGAGGCAGTTGAAAAGGCAAGGGAAGAAGTAGATGAGTCAATTTTACACGCTGCTGAAGAAGCTATTGATGAGGTTGGTTTGCCACCGTTTCATCCTGAAATGATGAAATTGATAGGTAGGTTAAAATATAGAACCTCTTATGGACAGAACGTATTAAAGCACTCAATTGAGGTAGCGTGGCTATCTGGTTTGATGGCATCAGAGCTTAGATTGAATGGTGAACTTGCAAAGAGGGCTGGATTTCTACATGACCTGGGGAAAGCAATAGACAGAAACGTTACAGGAACCCATGCAATGATAGGTGCTGATCTGGCAAAGAAATATGGAGAGGAGCAGATAATTGTAAATGCAATTGCTTCTCACCACGAAGAAGTTGAGATGGAATCTCCCTATGCTGTACTAGTTCAGGCTGCCGATGCAATAAGTGGCTCGAGAAGGGGTGCTCGTGGAGATACACTCGAGAATTATATTCAGAGACTTGAAAAGCTTGAAGAAATAGCAAAGTCTTTTGAGGGTGTATCTAAGACTTATGCTATACAGGCAGGACGAGAAGTAAGAGTTATTGTTGAGAACGAAATTGTTGATGATGTAGGAGCGGATAACCTGGCTGAGGAAATTGCCAGTAAGATACAAAGAGAACTAAATTATCCGGGGCATGTGAAAGTGGTTGTAGTGAGAGAACATAGAAGTATAAGCTATGCAAAATAATTATATATTACTTGATGGAAAGATCGTTTCGGAGCATTTAAAAAAGTCTTTTTCGGAACGAATTTCTAAACTGAAGAGAAAGGGTATATTGCCTGGGTTAGCGGTAATACTTATTGGTGATGATCCAGCATCACAGGTATATGTGCGTAATAAAGAAAGGGACTTTATAAAACTTGGGCTAAATTCAAGAGTTTTTAAATTCGATAAAAAAGCTAAAAAAGAAGACATTTTGTCTTTAATCGACCATCTTAATAAGAATGATGAATATCACGGTATCCTTGTCCAATTACCATTACCTGAGGGTATAGATGAGTTTGAAATTGTGAGTGCTATTTCTCCAGATAAGGATGCGGATGGGCTTCACCCATATAATATCGGTACAATGACAACAGGTAGAGAATGCCCCTTCCCCTGTACCCCACATGGTATTTTGAAGATTCTGGAATTCTATAATATAGATCCAGCAGGAAAACATGTTGCTATTGTTGGTAGGAGCAATATCGTTGGTAAGCCTCTGGCAATACTTTTAATGCAGAAAAGAAATATGGGAAATGCAACAGTAACTGTCTGTCATTCAAGAACAGAAAATTTAAAAGAAATAACAAGGACAGCTGATATATTGGTAGCAGCAATTGGAAAACCTGAATTTATAAAAAGGGAACATATTAAAGATGGTGTTGTAATAATTGATGTTGGGATAAACAGGGTTGAGGATAAATTGAGTAATAAAGGATATAGATTGACAGGTGACGTAGATTTTAATGATGTTTTAGATAAGGTAAGTGCTATAACTCCTGTACCAGGTGGTGTTGGGCTTATGACAAGAACAATGTTAATACATAACACTCTATACTTGGCTGAGAAAAAGGCGGGTTTAATTTAAAGGAGTTTACATGGATTGCTTTGAAGTTTTGAGGAAAAATTCCATAACACAGGGGATGCTCGATGATGAAGTAAAGAAGCTGGGTGAACTATTTCATAGAAAAAATGCGAAGAAGGGAACTATTATTATTAAAGAAGGGGAAAAAAGCAGTGAGTTGTTTGTAATAGATACCGGAAGGGTGTCAGTTCAGGTACTCTCCACGCAATTGCCTAGTGAAAAAGAGATCATTACATATTTAAAAGATGGTGACGTGATTGGTGAGTTTTCTTTTATTGATGCTGCACCTCGTTCAGCTACTGTTGTAGCTGAAGAAGATACCAGATTATTTTATGCAAATTACCTAGATTTGCATAGATTTCTGGATAAGAATGAGCATATTGGTTTTCTATTTTATAAAAATATTTCGAAAATATTAACCTCGAAGTTAAGAAACATGAATCTTGGTATGCGGGATGCACTTTTATAGTTTTTAATCTGAGGGAAATGATGGCAATAAATGAATTTATTAAATTGATAAGAAGTAGAAGGACAATTAGGCAATTTAAACAGGATGAGATTCCTTTGGAAATATTAAAGGAATGTGTGGAATCTGCTAGGCTAGCTCCTTCGGCGAGTAATCTACAGCCAATCAAGTATTTATTAATAACAGATAGAGAGAAGGTTAAAAGAGTATTTCCACTATTAAGATGGGCGGCATATATTACTCCAAGGGGCAATCCGGAGAAGGGAAAAGAACCTGTCGGATATCTCGTTATTTTGATTGATAAGAATATAAGAAGTAAAGGTTATGAGTATGATGTCGGGGCAGCTGTGGAAAATTTCATTTTGAGTGCACTGTCTTATGGGATTGCTACATGCTGGTTATTATCTGTTGATAGGGAAAAGTTAAGGGAAGAGTTTCAAATACCTGAAAACTTCATTATAGATACTGTTGTTGCATTTGGTTATCCTGCGGAGACCTCTGTCATTGAGGAATCAAAAGATGGTAATATTAAGTACTGGAAGGATGAAAAAGATGTTTTTCATGTTCCAAAACGTCCCTTGGAAGAGATTCTATTTATAAACAGTATGAAAGGATAAAATATGTATCCTGATCTATTCAAAATAGGTCCCCTTGTTATTCACACATATGGACTGATGATGGCGATAGCTTTTTTGGTATCTTATTTTCTATTGAAGAAGGAAACGAAGAAAATTGGCGATAGCCCTGATTTTGCCGCTAATATGGTTTTCTGGGCAGCGATTGGAGGACTTGCAGGCGCAAAACTATTATACGCTTTAGAGAACATTAAATATACGGTCCAGGATCCCATCGGTGTTATTTTTTCTGGGGCTGGGTTAGCATACCAGGGTGGACTCTTGGGCGGTACATTAGCTGTAATATTATTTTTGAAAAAGAATAAAAGAAATATTGGAGTTTACGCTGATATAGTAGCACCAATTCTGTTTATTGGTCAGGCTATTGGTAGGATTGGATGCTTTTTTGCTGGTTGCTGCCATGGAGTTGAGTGCAATCTACCGTGGGCTGTCAGATTCCCTAATGCTATTCCACCTGCTGAAGGTCCGGTTCATCCAACACAATTATATGAGGCTATATATAATACAACGATGTTTTTTGTATTACGTAGATTAAGACCAAAATTTAAAGATAGGAATTGGACTATTTTTTCTCTTTATCTCATATTTGCTGGTGCAGAAAGATTTTTAATAGAGTTTATCAGGGTTAACCCGGTAGTATTTCTTGGGTTGACCATGTTTCAATATATATCACTCTTGATGGTAATAACGGGAGTAATCATTCTTCTGAGCTTGGCTAAACCAAAATCAAAGAAGAGTTAAAATATTAAATAACAGGATAAAAAATTATGAATTCAATAAAAGTTGCGTTTGCAATTGCAGGAGTTATTTTATCAATATCTATTGCACAGAGTTTTGTTGTGAAGGGGACATTGCAGGTAAAAAATGTTGATGGGAAGGAATTTACTGGTATAGCAGGAAATAGCTTTGGCGATATTTATTTAATTGAATCAAACTATGATGAGGTATATCATGTGAATAGAAGGGGAGAAATTATCAGAATAGCAGGAGGTATTGGTTGGGATCATTCCAATCTTGATGGACCATCGGATATTGTTTGCCCAGATGAGATAAATATATTCATCGCAGATTATTTTAATGGTAAAATTAAGCATTTTGATAAAGAGCTAAATTTTATTAGTGAGTTCCCCATAGACAATTCCTTTACCCTTACCTACCCACTGTCTGTGGATTATAGCAAAGACGGTTTCTTTTTTATTTTGGATGGGGATAAGAATGAGGTGATAATATCTGGAACAAAAGCGACTAAAATATATCAATTGGGGAGTCCGGAATATGGAGAGTTTAAGCTGTTTAACCCTTTAAAAATAAGAGTTGATAGTAGAAAAAATGTTTATGTTCTTGAGAGAAATTCTATAAAAATTTTCAAATTTCCTGTTGCTCCTTCTAAGCTTATTAAATTGGATAAAAAAGAAAATCCAATTGATATGACCATTGTAATCGACTATGTAATAGTATTGTGTGGAACTATGAAGTATTTCATAATAAAAAACAAAATTTTAAAAGAGGTAAATCTAGGTGAACTTGGTATTAAAGATACTATCGTAAGTATTTCTGGAATTTCAAATCGGATGCTATCCCTTACAAGAGATGGGAAAATCTACATATTTGAATTAATTAATAAATGAATAGATTAACGAGACTTATTATAATATTAGCTCTATTTTTTGACTATAATACCTTCTTCCAAATATCGGATATAGATACCTTTGAGGTTCATGCAGATTTAGATACTATCTATCTTAAAAATAAAAATATTATCCCATCAAGTGTACACATTATCTATCGGTGCGATTCTTTGAAATTGGCTATTGATAGTTTTAAAGTAAATTCTATCGAAGGTTTAATTTATGATATTAATTTTAATAAAGATACAGGGATTTTTATTATTGAATACAAATATCTTGATTTAGATTTTGATTTACGTAGTTTAAAGATTGTAAGCCAATCTCCTGAAATAATATATGATGCTAAAAAGAGTGACAAAAGTGTTTCAGTTGCTGGTCCGAAGGAGTTTAATATAGTAAAATCCGGAAATATTTTCAGACGAATAACTTTTAGCACCAATTCTGGTATTTCGATGTCGTCGGGATTAAATCTAAAATTGAGTGGAGAGCTGGCTGATGGGATTATTATAAATGGGGTATTATCTGACCAAAATATCCCAATTCAGCCAGAGGGAAATACCCAGGCAATCAGTGAGGTAGACAGGATTTTTCTGGAAGCTAAATTGGGGAGAAGCAAAATTGTACTTGGCGATATTGATTACTCAGTAAATAGAGGAAGATTATTTAATTATAACAGAAAAATTCAGGGTATAAATTTTCATAGTAATCTGAAATATTGTGAGGTTGACGGCTCCGCGGCAGTTTCAAGAGGAGAATACAACACAAATTATTTCCTTGGGCAGGATGGTAATCAAGGCCCTTATCAATTGACAGGTAAGAATGGTGAAAAAGCTATAATTGTTCTTGCTGGGACGGAGCGAGTATGGCTCGATGGAAGAAAACTTCAAAGAGGAGAAAATGCCGATTATATAATTGACTATTCAACAGGACAAATTACTTTCACTCCTAATGTTGTTATAACTTCAAATTCAAGGATTACCGTGGATTTTCAGTACTCGGATTTATTTTATAGTAAGAATATTTTATCTGGAAACATAAATCTATCCGGGCTGAGTGATAAATTAGCATTTTCCTTCTCAGCTCTACAGGAGAAAGATGATAAAAATAATACTATCGGTATACAGCTTACTAAAGATGATTATAAGAGAATGAAAACTGTTGGAAGTGGGGGGGAGAGGATATTTGTTAGTACGATAAAAAAAGATTCAAATGGTGCATATATACTGAACGATTCTGTCCTTGTCTATGTCGGGAATGAGAATGGTAGCTATTCGGCGGCTTTCTATAATATTGGTAAAAAGGGTAGTTACAGGAAAGTTTATTCAGATAATGGATATTATTTTGAATATGTTGATAAAAATGATCCCTTGGTTTCAAACGAATTGAAAGAAGAAGCTGTATATTCTCCAGCCAGACCTATTAAGCTGCCGTCAAGTAAAAATTTTTATCATACCAGTCTCATATACAAGCCGTCTAATAAATTCAATGTCAATGGCGAGTTTGCTATATCTAATTTTGATCGAAATATTGCCTCAAGCCTAGACGATGGGAACAATATCGGCTCAGCATTAAATCTATCTATGAGAAGAATAATAGACTTACAAAATTTTGGAAAGACGATATTATGGACAGGTATTAGATCATCGGATAAGAATTTTCGTTCTGTTGTCAGAGACAGAGAGGTAGAATTTAAAAGAAAGTGGAATCTCAAGAGTGACACAACGGTGGGTGAAAAGATAATCGAGGCTGGCATAGATTATTCACTGAATAATAATTTTGATTTTTCAATTGAGGGTGGTCATCTAAAATCGTTTGAAGCAAACAGTAATAGATTAAATATCAAATCCAATTTTGATTTGTTTAATAACATTACCTTTAATTTTAACAGAGAAAATATCAGATCAATTTTACCACGCAATGAGAACTGGATCAGGGAAAACTATACACTCGGGTATAAGTGGATAACATACAGTTATTGTAGTGAGCTGAAAAAAAGTCCTTTAATAAAGAATAGCTTTTTCTTTTATAAAAATTCTTTATCATACATAAAGCAAACCAGAACCGGTTTGAAATATAGTATCGTGCTTTCTGACAGATTGGATAAAACCAAGATTGAATCGGGCTGGAAGAAGGAATCATATCTACATTATGCCAAATTTAGTATGCTTTTTAATAAACCCGGGTTATTTAATTCTGATTTTAATATGTATTTCCAGAGGAAAAAATATTTTGATCAGGCGCAGTCTGATCTGAGTGCAATTATTGGTCGATGGGTTATTAAGATTAGACCCCGGAGAAAACCAGTTTCTTTATCATCTGTAATAGAACTTGGGCGGAAAAATATGGTAAAAAAGGAGAAGTTGTATATAAAAGTTCCGATGGGGCAGGGAAACTATATTTATGACTCAACATATTCAGAGTTTATTCCAAGAGAGAATGGTGATTATATTCTGAGAATAATCCCTTCAAATGAAAAAGAGCCTGTAAATGACGGAAAGTTAAATCTTAATGTTCTGGTTGGTGGACACCTGCTGAAATCTTCTGGTTTCATTTCTCACCTAAGGTACATTGGTAGTATAAGGCTCCAAAATAGAGTGAAAGATGGTTTTTCAGAACTTTTTAAAATTAGAAATAGTGTTAATAGAATAATATATATAAAAAATGAGCTGAGATATAATGGGAATAGAATAAGCGATTTATCAATTGGAATTATAAATAAAGATAATTCAGGTAATCTCGATGTTCGAGGATATGAAGAATACAGGCAGAAAGAAATATATATTAAAATTAGAAAGAATGTTTCTGGAAACATCAGTAATGAAACTATCTTAAAAAATAAAAGAGTGGAAAGATTTGCAGAATATAATGCACTGGTTAATAGAAAACTTAATATTTATGATTTAAGTAATAGTATTATTTTCCTTATTGGCGATTACGATAAAATGAGTTTCAAATATTCCTTTGTTTCAGGTCGGCAGGAGACCTACAATAAGATAAAGGCTATAAAAAGTAGCTTTAGATTTAGTTACGATAAGAAAGTTGGAGATAAGGGTGTAGTGGGAAGTTTTATAGAGATAATAGATGTAAAAACTAATAGCGGGGAAAAAAGTGTCCCATGGGAAATAAGTAATGGTAGAATGGTAGGATGTACATTTGGATGGGGGCTTAACTTCATGCGTACCTATAAAGATATTTTAAATCTAAGGCTGAGATATGAGGGGTGGATAGAGCCTGTAATCGGTAATTATCAAATAGGGGGATTGGATATTGGTGCGGTTCTTTAAAGTAATTATCATATTAATTTTTATATTTTACATAAATATTTTTGGGAGAGAGTATAGAATAGGGAAAGTATTCATAGAATATTTTGGAAGAGATACCGTTGATTTTTCCGGAATATCAATACTGGATGATTATGTAAGTATTAAAGCCAGTCAGGAAACCATATTGGAGCTGATGAATCATTTAAAGAACTGGATATACGATAATAATGGTTATGAAACTTTTATATCCGTTGAGAATATAAATCCGACTTTGACTGATTCTGTTGTTTATATTAATCCAAAATTAAAAGTCATGGTTAATAAGAGAATTGTTGTAGATAGTATTCTTGTAAAAGGGGTGAATGATAGACTAAAAAAAATACTTGTTACCAAGTTCAAAGAGTTTATTGGTAAAAGTATGAACTCGGATGAGAAGATAGCAATGAGAAAAATCATTAGTAATTATAAGTTTATCAAGCTGGCGAAAGAACCTGTTATTGTGAAAAGTATAGATGGAAAGAATTGTCTTTATATAGAATTGGAGGAAGCAAGAGAGAATAAATTTCTAGGATCATTAGCATATGTTCCCAGGAAAGGGACGACTGATGGATACTTCACAGGTAATTTTGAAATGAATCTACACAATTTTTCCGGTCTCGGTAGGAAGATTGAAATCTCATGGATGAGATTAAATCAATATTCTCAAGAGTTAATGGTGTATTATTTTCAACCATTTGTATTACAGAAATATATATTTTTTGATTTAAAGTTTTCACAGGTTTTAAGAGATACACTTTATGTTTTACGCAGTTTTTATTTTTCCAGTGGTAGGTCTTTTAAAAATGTTAGATTAGGTTTTATACTTGGTGGGATGGAAGGGATGCCAACGAAAAGTGGTAAAAAATTATTAAATGAGACAAGCAATCGCGAGCGAAGCCTGGGGATAAGTTTTTTCATAAATACTCGAAATAATGATAAAAATCCAAAAAAAGGCTATTTTGTCACAACTAATTTGTTGGGTAATTATAGAAACTATATGGGTGATAAGAGTTATGGTTATTCTATAGAATTGAATTATGATTTTAATATGAGCATAAGTTCCTTTGTTTTTAATTTAAATGGTTTATTGGGGAAAAAATGGGTAAATTTAGAAACCCCTTTATATACAGATTATTTCTGGGTAGGGGGTGCAAGGGATTTAAGAGGCTATGCTGAGGATTTTTTTAAAGGGTTAACTGTATTTGTGACATCTTTCGAAATTAGAAAATTGCTTGGACTATATTCTAGAGTTTTTATGTTTACAGATTTAGGCTATATAGATGGGGTAATTCCATACTCCTATGGCTTTGGTATGATGTTTAATTCGAGAGTTGGTATAGTCGGGCTTACATATGCTCTTGGGAAAGATGATACATTTTCAACTGCCAAAATTCATCTTGTCTTAGAGAATAGATTTTAAGCGATGAAGAGGAAATCCTTAGAAGAGAAAATAATAAAATACTTAAAAAATAATAGAGGTAACTTTATTAAACAGAGAAGTATTTTTAAAGCTATTGGTGATTCCAGAGTAGATTATAGTATTTTTAAAAAGGTTATAAAAAGACTTAGTGAAAAGGGAAGAATTGAAAGAGGCAGGAAGCATACATTCAGATATCCAGATATGGATGAGAAAACAGTCACAGGAACTATTACACTGAAAAGCAAGGGCTTTGGTTTTGTCAAAACTGACAGTGGAAATGAGATTTTTATAGGTAGTTACGATATATTGAACGCATTCGATGGTGATAAGGTTTTGGTTCATGTTTATAAAAAGCAAAAAGGTAAATTACCAGAGGGGAAAGTTGTAAAAATATTGGAACGAGCGACTAAAACGTTCTATGGAACCTTAAAAAGGAGAGGTGGTAAATTTTATCTCTTACCTGAAAAACCTGAACATCCAACAGAAATATTGATTACCAATAAAATACCAGGGATGAAGGATGGGAAACTTGTTGAGGTTAAAAATCTTAGATGGGATGATCCGAACGCTTATACCACAGGAGAAGTTGTAAAGATAATTGGAGATTTTAAATCGCCATACAAAGACATCGAGGTTGTAATAAAGATGTTCGATTTGCCTAGGGAATTTCCCAAGGCACTATTAAAAGAGGTCGATGAATTGGAGAATCCCAATATAACAGAGGAGTTAAAGTACCGTAAAGACCTAAGGGATAAGGAGATTTTTACAATTGACCCTATTAATGCAAGAGATTTCGATGATGCTGTGTCTATTGAAATAAATGAAAAGGGGAATTATTTGCTGGGAATACATATTTCTGATGTTAGTCACTTTGTGAAGCCGGGGACACTTCTTGATAGAGAAGCATTGAAAAGGGGCTTAAGTGTCTATTTTGCTGAAACGGTTATACCGATGTTGCCGGAAAGGCTGTCAGGTGATCTTTGTAGTCTGAAACCTGGAGAAGAAAGGCTTACAATTACGATTGATATGGAGCTAGATCGTAAAGGGAATTTGCTCAATTATGATATTTATCAAAGTGTAATTGAATCAAAGAGAAGGTTTACTTATGAAGAAGTTCAAGAGATCATAGACACAGGAAAGGGCGATTTTGCCGATACTTTAAAACTAATGAGGGATGTTTCAAAGCTATTATATGATAAAAGGAGAATGACAGGCAGTATAGATTTTGATATTCCTGAACCAGTATTTGAGATGGGGCGTGAAGGTATACCGCTAGATATTAGGCCGAGTATACGCCTTGATAGCCACAGACTTATAGAAGAGTTTATGTTGTTAGCAAATAAGACTGTTGCAGAGCATATTTCTATTACAAGAAAGAGTGAGAAGTTACCTTTTATATATAGGGTTCATGAAAAACCGTCTGAGGAAGCTATAAATAATTTATATGATATCCTTGCAAGGTTGGGTTTATCCATGAAAAAGCCTGAGCAATTTAATCCATCTGATTTGCAAGAAATTCTTGAAAAGGTTGAAAAATTTCCATTTAAAAATCTAGTAGAAATACTTGCATTGCGATCTATGGCAAAAGCTAAATATTCTACAAAGCCAATTGGTCATTTTGGTCTCGCGTTTAAATACTATACGCACTTTACCTCGCCAATACGAAGATATCCAGATTTAATGGTTCATAGGCTGTTGAAATATTATGAGGAGAAAAGAGGGAAAGAGGAGATAAGACTTTTGCGCCGTAGATTAAGAAACATTGCAAAAAAATCATCCGAAAATGAGTTGAAATCTTTAGAAGCAGAAAGAGAGTACATTAAAATTAAACAAACCAGGTTTTTAAAGAATAAGATAGGGGATCGTTTTAAAGGTATTATTTCTGGTATTGCCAATTATGGATTTTTTGTAGAAATATCGGATTTTCTTGTTGATGGTTTTGTTCATGTAAGAACATTATATGATGATTACTACGTCTATGACGGTGAAAATCATGCTATTGTTGGTAAAAAATATGGTAAAAAATACAGGTTGGGAGATATTGTAGAGGTGATAATTAAAGAAGTTTCGATTGAGGATAGAAGAATAGATTTAGAAATTACCCATTAATTAAATGTTGAGATTGGAAAATATAAATTGCCCTTTATGCAAATCTGGAAAAAGTATATTTTTCCTAAGTACATTTGATCGGTTTGATAAGGATAAAGAAAAAATATTCAGGATTGTAAAATGTGGAAGGTGCGGTCTTATTTTTCTTAATCCGAGAGTACCATTTACTGAAATTTCACAATATTATAGTAGTGAAAATTACGACCCCTTCATTTCAATTGAGAAAAGTTTTGATATAGCTTCTATTATTTATAAATCAATAAGAAATATTAATTTACGAATCAAATATCACCTTGTTAGTAGTTATAAGAGAAGTGGCAAGATTCTTGACTATGGAACTGCTACTGGAGAGTTTTTAGAGACTATGAGACAAAAAGGCTGGGAAACATATGGTGTTGAATTGGATGATAAAAGTTGTGAATTTGCAAATAAGAAGGGATTAAATGTTTATAAAAATATAAATGAAATAGAGGTCTCTAAAAAATTTGATGTAATTACCATGTGGCATAGCCTGGAACACATTCATGAGCTTAATGAGACAATTAAAAATATAATAGAGAGATTAAATGAGAATGGTTTCCTTATAATTGCAGTTCCCAATATTGAATCCTATGGTTTTAACGTATATAAAGAACATTGGATTGCCCTTGATTCTCCTAGACATCTTTACCATTTTACCTACAGGACAATTAAGTTTTTATTTAAAAAATATAATATGGATATTTTCAATACACACATATTGCTTTTTGATACCTTTTATAATCATATTAAGAGCTTTCTATTATTGAATACAAAATTGTTTGACTTATATTATCTTTTGGGTAATTTAATAGCTGAATTATTAATGGCTTATTTTGAATCTAAGAGGTTTGCATCAACTTTAATTTATGTATTAAAAAAGGTTGAATGATATGAAAAGTAAAATACTGATTATTGTTGGGATGATTGTACTTGTTCTTTCTTACTCCTGTGATAGACAAAAATATGCGAAAGGACCTCTGGACGTGATTTATGTCCTAGCGGATGATGAATCTAAGAAGGAATTAAAAACAGTAATTGATACTTTAGGGACGTATGGTATAAGAACTCCAAAGTTTCAAGCTTTCTATGATGTAAAATGGTTTACTTTCAGGGATATTCCCTTTGTTAAAGAATATCATCATGTTGTTATAGTTGCTAACTTGAATAATGAAGTAGGCGAAGAAATTGCAAGGAAGTTATTGAATCCTAAACAATTTAAGGATGCAGAGCGAGATAGTTTGAATATCTTTTTCATAAAAGATTTATGGGTGAAAGATCAAGCGGTTATTTTCATTGCCGGTAAAGATTTTCAAAAATTAAGAAGAGCTATATCATCAAATGTTGGGTGGATTTATCGAAAGATTGATGAAAATTTTGTAAATATATCAAATAAATATATCTTTAAATATGGTGAACAAAGAAATTTGTCTCGTTATTTATGGGGTAAATATCATTGGACAATGAGAATACAGCATGATTATATGATAGTGCATGAGTATGAGGATAAGAATTTTGTCTGGCTTGGAAGAGGTTTCCCTTATCGATGGATATCGGTTAGCTGGGCAAATGGTTTTGAACCTAAATGGTTGACAGAACCAGGTTTATTTGAAAGGAGGAATAAAATCGGTGAAATTTATGGTGGGATAGGTACTGATAAGAGATTCCTTGGTTTTTACTGGACTGAATTTGCAGGATATAATGCATTAAAAATGTATGGACTCTGGTATCATAAAAAAGAAGCAAAAGGAGGACCGTTTGTAACCTACTCTTTTTACGATGAAGAAACTGATAGAACATTTATTATAGATTTATTAGTTTTTGCACCGGGAGAAAAGGTAACCCTTATTTTAAGACAGGCTGATTTGATGATAAGGACTTTTACAACGAAACCTGATTTTAAATTATAAGATTAGCTCAGGGAAGGGGATGAATATACTGATAACTGGCGCCAATGGAATGTTAGGTGAAAAATGTTTTCATATACTATCTGACAAATTTTCTGTAATTACAACTGATTTGGGTGAAAAATGCCTTTATTCAGATGATGCAGCATATACGAGGCTTGACATTACCGAAGAGAAGAGTGTTATTGAGTTTATCAGGGAATTGAAACCTGATGCAGTTGTAAACTGTGCCGCATATACCGATGTAGATGGAGCAGAAAAAAGTCGTGAAATAGCTTGGAACGTAAATGTTAAAGGGGTTGAAAATCTGGTAAAGGCTATAGAACCTATTGGAGCTCATTTGATACATATTTCAACTGATTATATATTTGATGGTGTAAATGGTCCTTATTCTGAAAATGATCCTCCTTCACCAATAAACTATTACGGTTTAACGAAATATGAAGGTGAAAAGATTGTGCAGGTATCGAACATTCCATGGACTATTGTAAGAACGAATGTTCTTTTTGGTAATAGTAAATATCAGCAGGCGAGCTTCGTTAGCTGGGTAATTAGAAAAGTGAGTAATAGAGAAGTGATATATGTTGTTAATGATCAATATGGCAATCCTACATGGGCAAATGCTCTTGCCGAGGCTATATCTGCTATTCTTGAGAAAAAAGCTTTGGGTTTATATCATTATGGTGGGAAGGATTATATAAATAGATTTTCTTTTGCTCTAGAAATTGTTGCTGTATTTGATCTCGACCCTAAATTTGTAAAACCTACTACAACCAAAGCCTTGAATCAAGTGGCAAGAAGACCATATAGGGGCGGATTAGCGGTAGAAAAAATCAAGAGTGAATTAGGAGTAAGAATTTATTCAATCAGAGAAGCATTAGAAGCGATGAAAAGAGGACTATAAGGTTGAAGTCTCTTGTAATAATTCCTACGTATAATGAAAAGGAAAACATAAAAGTAGTTATTGATAAGGTCAATGCACTCGGTATTGATATTGATATTCTTGTTGTTGATGATAATAGCCCGGATGGTACGGGGAAAATTGTAAGTGACTTGGCAAAAGAGAATTCTCGCATACATTTAATTGGAAGGAAGGGTAAGCTTGGATTGGGTTCTGCTTACGTTGAAGGTTTTAAATGGGCATTGAGTCGTGACTATGAATATATTATAGAAATGGACGCCGATCTATCTCATAATCCTTTCGATATACCAAGGCTATTGAATAAAAGTAAAAAAAGTTATGATGTAGTAATTGGGTCGAGATATTGTGACGGGGTAAATGTTGTACATTGGCCAATAAAAAGGTTGATATTAAGCTACGGTGCAAATAAATATACAAGAATTGTAACTGGCTTACCCGTTAAAGATTGCACTGCTGGGTTTGTTTGTTATAAAAGGGTAGTACTGGAAAATATAAATTTTGAGAAAATAAAGTCTACTGGCTACGCATTTCAAATAGAAATGAAGTATAGGGCATGGAAAAAGGGCTTTAGTCTGGTAGAGATACCTATTATATTTGAAGAGCGCACAGAAGGCAAGTCGAAGATGACAAAACATATCATATACGAAGCGGCATTAATGGTCTGGAAATTGAAAATACTAAGTATTTTGGGGCTGTTAAAATAATAAATTAATATGGATATCTCCGTAATAATAGTTAGTTATAATGTTAAAGAATTTCTGTACCAGTGTATATTATCTCTTAAAAAGGCGATTGAAGGGCTTGAATCAGAAATAATTGTAGTTGATAATAATTCGATTGATGGTACTGCTATAATTATTGAGAAGTATTTTCCAGATATATTACTGATAAAAAACAAAGAGAATCTCGGCTTTGGTAAAGCCTGTAATCAGGCATTAAAGCTGGCTAAAGGTGAGTATATATTATTCATTAATCCAGATACTATAATCCAGGAAGATACGATAAAGGTAATGCTAAACTTTTTTAGAGAGCATCCTGACGCAGGTGCAGCTGGATGTAAAATATTAAATTCTGATGGGACATTGCAGCTTTCCTGCAGACGTAGTTTCCCTACGCCATTTGTTGCTTTTTCAAAGCTTGTTGGACTGAGCCGTCTTTTCCCAAAAAGTAATGTATTCGGGAAGTATAATTTGACTTACCTTGATCCTGATAAGGTGTATCCCGTAGATGCTATTAGCGGTTCTTTCATGATGATAAAAAGAGAGGTATATGACAAAGTTGGTGGTTTCGATGAAAGCTTCTTTATGTATGGTGAGGATCTGGATTATTGCTACAGAATTAAAGAAGCTGGATGGAAAATCTATTATGTGCCATATACAAAAGTAATTCATTACAAGGGTGAAAGTGCAAAGCTTGCCAATTTTGATAATATAATTACATTTTATAAAGCAATGGATATATTTGTTAGAAAATATTATAGTAGGAGTTATTCACTGGTTACTGATGTCATCTTAAGATTTGGGATATTATTAAGGGGTATTATTTCTTTTATAAGCAAGATAATAAAGAAATATTTTACAGTTTTTATCGATTCAATTTTTATTATTGCAGGTATTCTACTAGCACATAGATTCCAGACAAGACCATTACCTCCTTATGGAGTTCTTTTTTCCTTAATAGTTATCTACATAATGGTATGGCTTGGGACAGGGTATGTGATTGGGTTATACAACAAAAAGGAATTATCATATTCACGTGCTTTTGTTGCTTCGTTTACAAGTTTTTTAATCTCTATCTTTATTAACCTGATTCTTAAGAATAGTTTATATTCGCCAAGGTTTCTCATCTGGAGTTTTATACTGGTTAGTATTTTGTTACCAGGGTGGAGACTTGCTGTAATAGTATTACAGCGAAGAAGATTGATTTCTCTTAAATCTGTTTTATCTAAAGCGTTGCTTTCCCGTCGTGTTATAATTGTAGGTGCTGGTGAGGAGGGAAGAAGAATAGCAGATAGATTGCATAAGCATTTGGAACTTGGTTTTGAGATTATTGGATTTGTTGATAAGGAATTTTATCCTGAAAGAATAGGTAATTTCCCTTTCCTTGGTACAATAAATGATTTAAAGGAAATAATAAAAATATATAAAGCTACGGAATTGATTTTTACTCTCGATAAATTTAATAATAATGAAATACTTGATATAATTGATTCTATTAAAGATGTTAAAATAAACGCGAGGATAGCCCCCAGAAAACTTGATTATATTATTGGTAAGTCAAGCGTAGAGAAAATTGAGGATATCCCTCTAATTGATGTAGATTACAACATTTATAGACCGATAAATAAGATTTCAAAAAGATTGTTTGATATAATTATATCTCTTCCAATGAGTATTATTGTTAGTTTAATGTTACCATTTTTCTACCTATCAGGAAAGAGGCTTTCGAAGAAAAAGTTTATCGGGATGGATGGGCATTATTTTACTGGCTATATTATTGGTAGCAAAAACAGTAATAAAGCCACAAAGCTGGAAAGACTGCCTCTATTTTTCTCTATATTAAAAGGTGATATGAGTGTTGTTGGTAATGAATTATTAATAGCTGATAATAATAATGTTTATCTGAGATGTAAGCCGGGATTAACTGGGCTGGCTCAGTTACAGAAAAATTTTTATAATAGCAAAAGTTTGAATAATTATGAATATTATTATATGTTAAATCACTCGCTATTTTTAGATATTGAGATTATTATAAAAGCTTTATTAAAAGTCTGAGGGAATATGTCTGATATTATTTTGGATTTTGAAAGACCAATATTAGAATTAGAAAAAAGAATTCAAGATATGAAAAATCTTGCTGAAGCGAATGGTCTCGATCTATCAGTTGAAATAAGGAGACTGGAAGATAAACTGCAAAAACTTATTAGAAAAACTTATGCAAATCTTAATAGATGGCAGAGAGTTCAGCTTGCCCGTCATCCAAATAGGCCATATACACTGGATTATATTTCGAGGATATGTTCTGATTTTATAGAGGTACATGGAGACAGATACTTTTCTGACGATAAGGCGATTGTTACAGGATTTGGAATTATAGATACCTATAAAGTTGTTATTATTGGACATCAAAAGGGTAGAAGCACAAAGGAAAATCTTTTTAGAAATTTTGGAATGCCACATCCAGAGGGTTATAGAAAAGCCCTTCGGGCAATGAAACTTGCAGAAAAATTTAATAAACCTGTGGTTTCATTTATTGATACACCCGGAGCATATCCTGGTATAGGAGCAGAGGAGCGGGGACAAGCAGAAGCTATAGCGAAGAATCTTTTTGAGATGTCAAGGTTGAGAGTTCCAATTGTAATCGTGGTTATTGGCGAAGGAGCAAGTGGTGGAGCATTGGGCATTGGAGTAGGAGATAGGATATTGGTTATGGAGAACACATGGTATTCTGTTATATCACCTGAGGGGTGTGCATCGATTCTATTTAGAGATGCTTCAAAATCGCCTATAGCAGCCGAAGCTATGAAAGTAACAGCTCAGGATCTTAACGAACTTGGAATAGTCGATGAAATTATACCCGAACCAATCGGGGGAGCACACAGGGATTATGACCTGTCAGCTCAAAATGTCAAAAAAGCAATATTGAAACATTTGAGAGAACTTATAAAAATTCCAGTTGATAAGCTTATTAGTGATAGAATAGAAAAATACAGTAGAATGGGTTCATGGGATGAATAGATTCATTTATAACTATAGAGTAAGATATAAAGATATTGATAAAATGGGAGTAATGTATTATTCAAGATATTTTGAAATATTTGAAGAAGCCAGGACGGAACTTCTTAGGGAAATTGGATTAACTTATAAGGAGTTGGAAGAGAAAGGATATTATTTGCCGGTAGTTGAAGCATATTGTAACTATAAACGGTCAGCCTACTACGATGATTTATTGACCGTTGAATGTTTTGTAGCGGAATTTTCTATCGTAAAAATTAGAATAAACTATGAAGTTGTCAGAGATAAAGATTTAATTGGTAGTGGACATACAGTGCATGTTTTCATTGATAATAACGGGAAAATTAAGAGACCCGATAAAAATACTATATCAATCCTGAAGTTGATTGTAAAAAATAATTGATTTTGTATAGTACAGTAGCTGTATGTGTGAATAAAAAAGGATGGATAATATGTCGAATGAGCTTGTATTTTTGATTATGACAATTTTTGTGCTTTCTTCCTCTTTATTGGCTTTCCGTCTTGGAAAGGTATGGCTATATTCTTTTATAGCGATAAACATAATTCTAGCGAATATATTTGTGACTAAGCAATTTAACATTTTCGGAATAGCGGCAACTGGGGGAAATATAACTTATGGATCAATATTTTTGTCTACGGATTTATTATGTGAGCATTATTCTAAAAGAGAAGGTAGAAAGGCAGTATATATTGGCTTTTTTGCAGCCCTCTTTTATCTTGGGACAAGTCAGCTGATATTATTGTTTACACCTAATGAATATGACTTAGCACATTCTTCACTGATAAGGATATTTTCCTTTGCACCAAGAATAATTTTTGCATCACTGATAGCATATATGGTAAGTCAGTTGAATGATATATGGTTGTTTCATTTTATAAAAGAAAAAACATCGGGCAGATTTCTATGGCTCAGGAATAATGGCTCCACATGGGTAAGTCAATTAATCGATTCTATAACATTCAATGTAGTTGCTTTTTTAGGTACTTATCCATTTAAGATTGTATTGCAAATAATTTTGTCCACATACATTTTAAAATTAATTATAGCAGCCATTGATACCCCTTTCATTTACCTTAGCTATATAGTGAAGAAAAAAGCAGAACCGATAGTTTAGTTATCGGAGTAATAGAATGAAGTATCCAGGGTTATTTATCACGTTTGAGGGTATTGACGGATCGGGCAAAACTACTCAAGTGAATTTTTTAGTTAACAGGCTTAATGAGCTATCTAAAAAATATAGATTATTTCGTGAGCCTGGTGGTACATACATTGGAGAAAAGATAAGGGACATTTTACTTGATAGAAATAATAGCGAATTGTTTCCTGTAACTGAGCTACTCCTTTATTCTGCAAGTAGATATCAGTTAACAAAAGAAAAAATTATTCCGTCTCTAATAGAGGGTTACATTGTTATTTGTGATCGTTTTTATGATTCTACGACAGCTTATCAGGGGTATGGCAGAGGATTGAATTTGGAATTTATTGAAGAATTGAACAAATTTGCCAGTTGTAATATTGAGCCTGATATTACGTTTCTTATTGATGTATCAATTGAAGAAAGATATAAAAGGTTAAAGCGAAAGATGCTAGATAGATTGGAAATTGAGGATAGGGACTTTCACGAAAAAGTTAGAGAAGGATTTTTACAGCTTGCTCAAAAAAATAAGCATAGGGTTGTGGTTATAGATGGTAATAGACCTGCAGAAGAGGTGTTCGCTTCGATAGAAAAGAAATTAATAAATACTATAAAAAAAAGAGGTTTATGATGGATAAGCAAAATAATTTTTCATTTAGAATATTATTGATAGCATTGATTGTTATTGCTATAGTATTTGCCTTCAGTAATAGGGATATATATAGGGAGACACAGGATTCTATCAATTTGTACAACGAGGTATTTAAAAATATATTTAGCAAGTATGTAGAGCCAGTAAAACCAGAAAAATTTGTTGAGAAAAGCCTTGAGCTAACTCTTGAACAGCTTGATCCCTACACTGAGCTTTTGAACAAGGAACAACAGGAATCGATTAAGCTGATGACAGAGGGTGAATATGGTGGAGTTGGGATGAGAATAAGCGTTTACAACGATACGATTACTGTAATATCACCAATAGTAGGTAGCCCCTCTTTTAGAGCAGGAATACAACCAGGTGATCAGATTTTAATGATAGATACTATAAATGCTGTTGGTTTAGGTCTCAGTGAAGCAGCAAGGAAAATCAGAGGAAAAGTTGGCACGCAGGTAAAACTTTTAATAAGAAGACCGGGCGTTTTTGATAAGATGGAATATGTTTTAAGAAGAGAAAAGATTAAAATTGAGAATATTAGCTATTCTGGATACATCGATGATGGTATCTATTACATAAAATTAATTGATTTTTCCAGTGGTGCAGCAAGGCAGATAAGAGAAGACATTATTAAGAACGCTGGATTAGAAAAAATAAAAGGACTTGTTCTGGATTTGAGAGGAAATCCAGGCGGATTGCTGAAAGAGGCAATAAGGGTTGCTGAAATATTTACAAATCCTGGTGACACTCTATTGATTACCCGAGGTAGAAATCCAGAGTCTAATGGATATTATGTATCAAAGAGAGAACCTTTGATCGATAATAATGTTAAGTTAGCAGTATTAATAGATAGGGGTAGTGCTTCTGCAAGTGAGATTGTTGCTGGTGTTGTTCAGGATTTAGACAGAGGAGTAATACTTGGTAATAGTTCTTTTGGGAAAGGATTGGTGCAATCGGTAGTTTCAATTGATAGAAAACATATATTGAAGATTACGACTGCAAAATATTATACTCCAAGTGGTAGACTGATCCAAAAGCCAAATTTCATAAAAGATCCGACTATTGTTGATTTTTCTGAAGAGTCTGATACTGTTTTTTATTCAAGACATGGAAGAAAGCTCCCAAGCCATGGGGGGATTCATCCTGATATAGAGGTGTCGAATGAAAGGACACTTCCTATAGTACAGGGATTGTGGAGAGAAAATCTATTCTATGAATTTGCTCTACATTATAAGTCTAAACTGAATCAGATACCTGTAGATTTACAAGATTTACAACTGGATGATAATATATTGATTGAATTTAGAAAATATGTAAAAGAAAGGGGATTTGATTATACCTTTGATGAAGAGAAGGAAATGAGAAAATTGGAGAAAAAGCTAAAAGAGAATAAAAATCTTGGTGTCTCTGTAGATTTTAGCCAGCTATATAAGAGGTTTGAAGAGCTCGAGAAGGAAGAGTGGGAAAAGAGTGAGGAGCAAATAAGATTGAGTCTAAAAGCAGAGCTTGGCATGCTGATTGGTGGATTATCTGGAAGAGTAGCAGCTACTTTGCAGGATGATAAGGTAGTTCAGAAAGCAATTGAAGTTCTTAAGAATTCGGGGGAATATGCTACCGTTCTTGGTTTTAAAAATGAGTAAGGTTAAACATGTTTTAAGCTTTCTCTTAATTATTTTATCGGTTTTAATTTTTACCAAATGCGCAAATGTTCCACAGATGGTTAATGAAATAAATGAATTAATTAAAGAATATGAAAAGAAATACAATCTCGATAGTCGTATTGCTATCTGGTGTATTGATTTAAAATTCATATCGAATAGTTTAATGTTAACAGGTGAAACTGATCACAAAGGTATATTGGATACTCTCGTGAAAACGATAGGCAAGAAGTATCCTAATCTTCAAATTGTCAATAAAGTAAATGTTTTGCCTGACAGTTCAATCGGTAAAAACTATTATGGACTTGTTAATGTGTCGGTAGCATCTATTGTTAGTGATCCTAAACATCCGGCAGAGCTTAAGACTCAGATTATTCTTGGGCACAGAGTATTAATATTAAAGGAATCCGGGGATTTCTATTTAGTAAAGGGAGATGATAATTATATTGGATGGATATTAAAAGATTGTATTGTAAGAGGAGACAAAAAATTTATTGATAGATGGTTTCGCAACAAACTTTATGTTTTTTATGACCTTGAAGGTAGGATATATGAATCTGCTGATTATTCCTCGAATCCTATTTCTGATATTGTGATGGGAGGTATAGTCAAGTTTATAGGCAAAAAGGAGGATTGGATATTTATTGAGTTGCCTGACAGGAGAAGAGGTTTTATTCCACGATACCAATTGATCAGTTATAATAAATATAAGTCTTTGACACCTTCCTCAAGTCGAGTAGTTCGTCTTGCTAGGAGGATGCTTGGACGTCCATATCTATGGGGTGGGACTTCCACTAAATTCGTTGATTGTAGCGGATTAATACAATTCATTTTTCGCAATCTTGGTATGCTTTTGCCAAGAGATGCTGATATGCAATCGAAGTTAGGAGAACCAGTAGATACCTCAGGAGGATTCTCTAATTTGAAGCCTGGCGATTTACTCTTTTTTGGTAATCAATCAGGTGAAATCAATCATGTTGCTTTATATATCGGTAATCTCGAGTATATTCATGCATCTGGTATGGTCAGAGTAAATAGTCTTGACGAGGAGTCTGAGAATTTTGATAGGAAAAGGAAAGAATCTTTAAAGTTTGTGAAAAGACTAACTATCGATTAGATAACTGACTCTGGCAAAATATTTAATGACAACAAAAAATAATAAAAATATTTACTGGTTACTGTTCCCTATTTTTATCGGAGTAATTTCAATAATAACTCAGAATGTTTTTATCCGTGTCGGTTTAAGTACCTTTCAGGGTAATGAAATAGCTCTATGTATTATAATTGGACACTGGCTTTTGTTGACAGGTCTTGGTAGTAGATTACGTCTGTATTTTAAAAGGAGTTTGAAAAGTGAAAAACTATTTATAAAAATTTCTATGATATTTATTTTTTCCACAGCCGCATCAATTTTATTCTACATGTTTTCAAAAAGATTAATTGGACTTCCTCAACAAGAAATTCTTGGAATAATACCTATTTTCGTTATCAGTTTTTCAGGGTTATTGCTACCATGTCTTGCTAATGGCATGTTTTTCCCTCTATTAGTGGGTGTTTACGAAGAAGACCAGATAGATTTCCCTATAAATAGAGTCTACTCGATGGAGACATTGGGCTCTGCTATAGGAAGTTTACTTTTATGGATTTTTTTGATATCGGGCATGAATTCTATTATGATAATATTTTTTACTCTCTTATTTTTTTCAATTATTCTTTACCTGGTCTCATGTGGGGAAAGAATAACATTCCTGTTTTTGCTAATTATAATCAGTTTACTTCTTGTAGCTTCAAATAAGATTAATTCTTTGATATGGAAGCCTCAAAGATTAGTGGAATATAAGGAATCGGAGTATTCATCAATTGCGATTACAGATTACTATAATATGAAAACTCTTTATACTTCATCATCACCTGCCTGGATTTTTAATAATTCACAGAGTAGAGAAGAGATTGTTCATTTTCCGTTGTTACTTTGTGATAGACCAGAAAATATTCTTGTGATAGGTGTTGGAAATTATGAAATGGCATTTGAGATTGCAAAACATCCAACTATCAAGTATATTTTGATTCTGCAAAAGGATAAAATTCTGCAGGATAGACTTAATGAATACAGCTTTATGTACAGAGATAGTATCAGAAGAGATGTGAAAATTCAATTTTCGAGTCTTCGTGTTGATGATATTTTAAAGAACGATAGTTACCGTTTCGACGTTGTGATATTAAACCTTCCTTTACCATCGAGTGCTTATTTAAATAGTTTTTATACAAGTTGGTTTTTTGATAAGATAAAAGATATTATCACGCAAGATGGTATTTTGGCACTCCATTTTCCAGGTGGTGAAAATTATTTAAGTGAGGAAAACATTGAATTTTTGAAAATAATAGAAAATACAGTGAAGAAAAGTTTTAAAAAGTTGGTATGGATTCCGGGGTCAACCATTCATCTTTTAGCTTCCGATAGCATTGTTAATATCTCCTATGATAAAATTATAGAAGAAATTAAAAATAGAAAATTAAACCTGAGATATATACGTGAATATTACCTTTTTGATAGATTAAATCCCCTGAGGTTTGATTTTCTGAATTCAAATTTAATGAGATGCGATGTAAGAATTACTAATTCACTCCACAAACCGATTGGTTATTATTTTACTACCATACTATGGGATAAAAGGACTGGTGGTATTTTAAAGGATTTTTATAAGTTTTTAAATAATATCGATGAAAAAATTATTTACACCCCCTTAATTTTTTTATTGTTACCGATTTTATTTAGGAAAAGACGGGAAGCGTTGTTGAAAGAATTTATCTTTTCCATTGGATTTATTTCCATGTCAATGATTGGATTATACATAATCATATATCAGAGTATGATTGGAGATATTTATATTAAAATTTTATTTTTGAATTTATCGTTTATGGTAGGAGCATCAATAGGTTCCTGGTTTGCAAAAATATATAATTCTTTCTTTAATAGAATTTATCGATGGTTTTTTTTGTTACTGTTAATGTTGATCCTTGCAGGTTATATTTTTGTTGGTGTGGAATTACCAGATTTAATTTACACAGTTGTTATTCCTGCTTTAATTTTAATTACTGGAATTTCCTGTGGCATATTGTTTCCAGTGCTTACGCTAAAAATACGTTCAATTTCAGGAAGTGATGTCTCATCCAGTTCAGCAGTGGGTTATTCCCTTGATATATTTGGTGCATGTGCAGGTTTGTATCTAATATCCGTAATTATTTTGCCAGTTTACGGTTTATATGTGTCGCTGAATATTTTATCGGTATATACGATTATTTTATCAATTTTATGTTTCTTTTGTAAGTAAGGTTAGTCTCTATTTAAAGTTTCTCTTGAAAATACCTGTGCAGAGAATATACTAATTTCAGTATCTGGGTCTTTCCATGCATTACGAGGTAAACCAGCCTTTAGACATGTGTGTTCAAGAAAAGTTTCTCTATCCCAACCATATTCCACAGCAACCTGTGGAAGTAATAGTCCCTGATAAAATCCACGTTTTATAATCAGTCCATGTTTACCAACCTCTATTTTTTCGGGGTCATCAATTTTTTCAGGAACTGTCAGTACCGATATTTCGACTTCAATATCATCTAATTCATCAGGTGATACTGGTTTGAATCTGGGGTCATGTAATGCAGCACCTGTAGCTGCTTCTATTACCGTTTTATATAGCGGGTAGACCGGTAGTACATAACCGATGCAACCTCTTAATTCTCCATGTTTATTTATTGTTACAAAGGCGCCTCTTTCTTCTTTTAACTTATCGGGTACATCATCAGGGTTTGGTTTTGGTTTACCATTTACAACTCTATTAATTGTTTCTTCTGCCAGTTCTATTAGATAGATCTGATCCTGTTTATTTAATTCCCCTTGTAAAAGAGTTTCTTTTTTATTTTTCTCCCGACTCATTTTGCCTCCACCTTTTGATTTAAAAATAGCAGCGGCCAAATATCCAACCACTCTATCTTTTGAAGTCGCAGGAACATCACCGCTATTGGCATGTTTTAAAATTTTAATAGAATTTATCCCAGCCTTTTTTGCTGCTATTAACGCAGCGGTGATTGCGGCACCACCACAAGCTTCATAATCCTTGGATATTAGTCCATAATAAAATTTTTCTGGGTCCATATTTTTCAATTGTCTGATCAATCTTCCATCTATTTTATTGCATTCTTCATATGAGTGATAATGAGACAGATCGCTTGATACGACAATTAGGATATTATCATTTTTCAAAGTTTCTCCCAGCTTATTTCCAAGTGCCTGTATGACCTTATAATTCATTGTGCCGATTATAATTGGTACAATTTTGATATCTGATTTTATCACCTGAATAAACGGCAATTCAACCTCAAGACAGTGTTCCCCTCTGTTAAATGCAGGACCTAAATGTCCCCTATTTGAAAGTTTGATGTATTTTTCGTTATTAGTTATTTCTTTCGAAAGATCTTTATTAATAGGTATTTTGCCAAGAGGTGTTTCGTAATAATCTCCATTGTATACTGATGCAAATTCGAAGTAATCAATATGAGAAGGACCGATAAGAATTATTGTCCCGTAGTCGAAAGGTCTTATTTCCTTAAATGAATAGGCAGCAACCTGTCCACTATAAATGTAGCCTGCGTGGGGACAGATTAGAATATTAGGTTTGGATTTTAGTATTGGTTCTCCAGCTTTTTCTAAGAAGTTATTAATCATTGCTTTAAGTTCATATTTATTAGAAGGATAGAAAGCACCCGCAGCTACCGGTTTACGCACCTGTGGATAGGTATTTACAATAAAAATACAGAAAATAGCGATAATGATTAAAGCTACCTTTTTACATAAATTGTCAATCATTTCCAGACTCCGGGAATATCTTTGCCACAAAATTTGCACTTTCCATCAACTATGTTATTTTCTTTTATTGAAAAACCAAGTCTTTGAATAAGTAGCTTATTGCAATTAGGGCAGTATGTATTTTCTGCTTGATGACCTGGAACATTGCCTATATAGACGAAATTTAGTCCAGCATCTTTTGCAGTATTATAAGCTATTTCAAGTGTTTTAACAGGAGTTGGAGGCAGATTGGTAAGTAAATACTCTGGATGAAATCTTGTGAAGTGAATCGGAACATCAGGACCTAGATTACTCAATATCCATTTGGACATATTTGCTATTTCTTCTTTTTTATCGTTAAGAGTTGGTATAACCAGGTATACCATTTCAAACCATTTATTGCTTTCTTTAAGTGTGACGAGAGTATCAAGTACCGGTTTGAGTGTCCCCCTAACTATTTTTTTATAAAAATTATCATTAAATGATTTTAAATCTATTTTCACAGCATCCAGTACACCACATAAATCCTGCATCGGCTTTTTATTTATATATCCATTGCTAATCATTACGCTGCGTACATTGTGGTTTTTCCCAAAAGAAGCACAGTCATAGACATATTCAGTGAAAACTACAGGTTCTGTATAAGTAAAAGCCATTGTTGGTGATTTGTATTTTACCGCAAGTGATACTAATTGATCAGGTGGGACAAATTTTGATGGTACCTCTTCAGGTAGCGCCTGAGCAATATTCCAGTTCTGACAAAATTTGCAATCCACATTACAGCCTGCTGTGGCAACCGATAGAGCATTTGTACCGGGTAGAAAGTGAAATAGAGGTTTTTTTTCTATAGGATCGATATGAATTGCTACAAGCCTACCGTACACTAGTGTATAATATGTACCGTTTTGATTTTCCCTTACATCGCAATAACCTCGGTTTCCATCGGATACAAAACATTCTCTTGGGCAGAGCTGACATTGAACTATATTTTCTTCAATCTTCTTGTAATATCTTGCTTCTTTTTTATAAGGTTCTTTTAGGTCTGCCAGTAATTTTTCCGGGAGCAGCTTGGTGTAACTAACAGTCAGTGCTATCCCGGCTCCTGTGTATTTCAAAAATTTTCTTCTATCCAATACTTTGTTTGCCATAATAAACTAAGATCAATTTATATAAACATAGTGTTTTTGTCAATTATGATGAAAAAGTTCCTATTAAAATGAAAAAATTTTTACAATTATGTGGAGTAGCGTCTTTCACCTTCTCTAATCACTATGATCCCTGGCTCTCCATCGATGGGACATTTATATTCGCAAATACCACAACCTATGCATAATTCCGGGATAACGTATGGGTAGTATACTTCCATGTATCGGTTGTATTGCTTATTAAAGACTGTTTTCCTTTCTAATTTTATAGCTTTTTCTGGTACAGGGCAGTGTTCTTCACAAACTATACAATTATCATCAAGTCTATAGGGTATGCATCTATCTTTCTG
Source organism: Candidatus Neomarinimicrobiota bacterium (assembly GCA_017656425.1). NCBI lineage: Bacteria > Pseudomonadati > Fidelibacterota > Fidelibacterota bacterium. The sequence goes on from JACDNV010000007.1 coordinate 73,713, forward strand.
AATAACGGCGGTTCCCATTTTTACTTCTTTTTTTTCATCGATACTAAGAGGTCTTATTGCTCCAGTTGGACACACATTCCCGCATAAGTTACATTCATATTCACAGTAACCAACATTATAATTATTTCTCGGTGTCATAAATCCCGTAACCCCAGTTGTTAATATGCTAAATTGGAGACATCCTCCAGAGGTTGAGCATGCTCTTATACATCCACCACATCTGATGCATAAATCACGGAACTGATCTTCTTTCACTGCTCCGGGAGGTCTTATTAATCTATCATTGCTAGTTCTATCCGAGCTTACTTTTAAAATTCCTGCTCCGATTACTGAGAAAATACCAAATTTTAAAACGGCACGCCTAGTTGTACTTGGACCTTTCGCATAGATGAACGGAGAAGTAAACTTAAATGATATGCTATCCTTTGGACAGTCCTCTGTACAATTCAAACATAAAATACATTCTGATTTATCAGTTGATATATAGTCAGCATTTATGGCATCCATTTTACAATTTTTCTTGCATAAACTGCAATTAGTACATGTTTCATCAACTTTCCTTTTTAATATACTAAATCGTGAGATGAAACCCAGCAGCGCACCGAGCGGACATAGATTTCGACACCAGAACCTTTTTGAGATAAAATTTAATAATAATATTGTGATAAATATTAAAAATGGAACCATTAAGTTTGTAAAGGAAGGTGCATTTATTGGGAAAAATAATGTTGATATTTTGTCAAATATACTATAGAAAAATTCGGGGAGTAAGTTAATCGAGATGAAAAATTCCGGAATACTTCCTATTATTGAATAAAATACTGGGAGAATAAGAATGGCATAAGATCGCCATACTATTGGTATTGGATCAAAGTACCATGATAGTTGATATCCAAATAAGGCAATGGAGATAAAAAATATTAAAGCGAGGTATTTTACCTTCCTTGTTTTTATTGAACTGGTAGTTCTTTCTCTTTTTATTATATTATCAACAATGTCAATGGTAGTTCCAAGTGGGCAAATCCATCCACAAAAAGCTCTTCCAAAGATTATAGGGGATAATAGAATTATAATTGAAAGAAGTAATATAGGATTGAAATATCTCGATGCAAAGAGGGGACCGACAAGATTGAGCGGGTCGAAGATTACAAATATTTTCGATAAAAAAAATAATTTAAATGGATAGACTGAAACTGCGATGGATATTATTAAAAGCCCTAAAAAGGCTAATTGTACGAGTTTTCGAATAAGTATTAGTTTTTTATAGTTCATTCTATTTCTCTGTTTACGAAAAACTATAGACAGCAGGTTTGTATTTATTTATATCCATTCTACCAAGACCCTGCTCATAAGCATTTTTTATGAAACCTAAATTGGCTGGATTTATTCCAAATATTTGAGCTGACCAGGCTTCGATGAGTACCCTATCTGTTCCAGCAAGGATTATATTTGCATTTTCTACATCTTCTAATCTACCTCCCTGGGGTCCATGAGCCTTTAATATTCGGGTGGCATCAACGATAGTTAAAGTTGGCTTGATCACTTTATTTATATCAACGATTTTCTGATCAAAATTTCTATGGATTATTCCTCTATTACCACCTATTATACCCATTGTATTTTTAAGCCCTACTGTGATTCCTGGTAACCCATGATGTTTTAAAATCGGTAGGTTTATGTATTTATCTGCTTCCAGAGCTGGCTTGAAAAATTCCCACTCTTTTAAATCTATACCATCAGGTATCCTTACAGTTGTAAAGTGATAGTCTCTTACATACATCACATCTGCACCAGCTTTACTGGCAGCTTCCTGAATGCCACTATTTATGTAGCATCTTTTTGTTTCCTGGCAGGTTCTATCTGCAACAATTACCTTTTTTGCGCCAGCATTTAAGCATTCTTCAACGACAGTTCTGACTACTTCAGGGTGAGTATTTGCAGCATATTCTGGTGACCTATCCCAGCTTATATTCGGTTTTATAAATACCACATCTCCTCTATTTATGAATTTTCTCATACTACCGAGCATTTCTAATGCTTTTTTTACCATTTGCTCTGGTGCCCCATTTTTTACCATTACAAGTTCTTCTGTAAGGGCTGAACCAGATAATAATTTATTAATTCTAACAAGAGAGGTTGCTATTAGCAAAATAGAACTTTTTAAAAATTTTCTCCTGTCCATAATTATCCTCAATTTTTAAATAAAACCTCTCCATTATTATATTAAAGTGGATATTTATATGCAAGCTATATCTATTAAATTTTTATTAGGAGAACTATTGGATCCTGTTTCTCCTGAATTATAGAAAATAGTTTAGACTTGTAGTTTTTATGTATTTCATATAATGAGTCATTATTTACATCGTCTGCTATTAGTATGCCATTATTTTTCAAAAGTTTAAATCCTATTTCGCATTCCCTTTTCATGTAAAGGTAATTGTGATTTGAATCGTGTATGAAAATATCTATACCTTTAAATTTTTCCATTTGGTTTTTAATTATTCTTAGGCTTGGACCTCTAAGGAATATCCAGCTCTTTTTTAAGCATTCAGGAATATATAAACCTACCTCTTCTTCGTAGTTTTTGATCAGAGCTGGTAAATCTATGCTGTAAAGTTTACCCAAGCCATTTAACCTTAGTGCATTAAGTATATAATATGTACTTAATCCTCTTCCAACCCCTGTTTCCAGAATCTTTTCAGGTTTTTTAACTCGAACTATGAGATAAATTAAAAGGGCAAATTCCCAGCTGGCATCCGAATAGTTTGGGATTGATGATGTTACTTTTGTATCAGGGTAGGGTAATTCCTCAAACTCTTTAATTAGTTTTAATTCGTCAATTGGATTTATTGATACCTCAAACAATATCTTGTTTATATCGGCTTCATTTTTAATATAATAATCCAGGTATTTTGAATGCTTTTTAAGGCTATTAGATGGATTATAGCTTGAATACCAGGTATAATAAGCCAGCCATAGTGGATTTTTAAAAGATGTTTTTAAAAGCTCTTTTAATTCGGATACTTTTTCATTCATTTAAATCTTAAAATGACTTAAAAAATCAAATATAAATATACATTTGAGATGATAATTATGCAAAATTGTGGTTTTTAAAATTTTTAAAAAATAATTAGTTTAATCAGTTGAAATGAGGAGCAATTTATAAAAGTGAAAGAGAAGGCAGTTTTCCTTGATCGGGATGGTACTTTAAATAGGGACAGTTTAGATTATATTAAAAATTTAGCTGAGTTCGAACTCTTTGACTATACACCGGAAGCTTTGAAAATTTTAAAGGAACTCGGATTTAAACTTATTATAATAACGAATCAATCTGTTATTGCAAGGGGGATGGCATCTACCGAAGAAGTAGAAGAGATTCATGATTATCTTAAAAAATATTTGTATAAAGAAGGAATAAAGATAGATGGGATATATTACTGTCCTCATCACCCTGAAGAAAATTGCGATTGTAGGAAACCAAATATAGGAAATATAGACAGAGCGATAAAAGATTTTAATATTGATCCCTTAAAATCGTATTTTGTTGGGGATTCAAAAAGGGATATCGAAGCAGGTAAGAGAGCGGGATGCAAGACTATAATGCTTTTAAGCGGAGAGAGGATTAAAGAGCCTGAAGAAATAAAGAGTTGGAACATAAAGCCAGATTATATTGAAGAAAATCTATTAACTGCAGCCATGCTTATAAGAAGATTGGAGAGCTCAGGATGAAGATTGTTGTTCTGATGGGAGGGTCATCCCCGGAAAGAGACGTATCAATTGAGTCAGGGAGAAATGTTGCTGAGAGTTTAAAGAGTGCTGGGCATGAGGTACTAACTCTTGATACGGTATTACCGATAGAACAAATATATAAAAAAATTGAAATCGATTGTGATATAACTGGTAAGGATGAAGAAAATTTAATTAAGTTATTGATAACAGATGAAGTGAAAAGTGCTGATTTCATATTTAACGCTTTACATGGTGGATCAGGAGAGAATGGTGTTGTGCAGGCTATATTGGATGCGTTAGGATATAAATATAATGGTTCAGGAGTAGAGGGTTGTGCTATAACAATGGATAAGATTGCTACTAAGCACATATTGAATAATCTTGGTATACCAACTCCACGTAGCTTTTATTATAACTATAAAGAATACAAAAATATACCTATTGATAAAATTATTAATGGATTTTCCTTACCTCTAGTAATTAAACCGGCAAATCAGGGTTCTACTGTTGGAGTATCTGTTGTTTATAATAAGGAAGAATTTAATAGAGGAATTGAGAAGGCATTCAGGTATGATACTGACATTATAATTGAAGAGTTTATTGAAGGAAGAGAGATGACTGTAGGGATAATAGGTGATAGAGCAATGCCGGTATTGGAGATTATTCCCAAGCATGGTATTTATGATTATGAATGTAAATATACCGATGGTATGAGCGAGTATATTGTACCGGCTAAAGTTCGTGAAAATGTAGCTAGACAGATGCAAGAGATGTCACTTATGGCCTTTAAGGCTTTGAGATGTTATGGCTATGGTAGATTTGATATTCGACTTTCGAAAGATAATATACCATATTTTCTTGAATTTAATGCTCTTCCAGGAATGACAAGCCATAGCCTCGTACCAAAGGCAGCTGAAGCTATGGGAATGAGCTTCATTGAGTTGTTGGAAGAAATAATTAGATTAGGACTGGAAAGATAAAAGAGGGGCGAAGAACAGATGAAAGAGAGAAATAATGCTGCTGAGGTACGATGGTATGCCGTTTACACAAAATCAAGGCATGAGAAAAAAGTTTATGAAATGCTTGTTAAGAAAAATATTGAAGCATTTCTTCCGTTAAAAAGAGAGTATCATCAATGGTCTGATAGAAAAAAGATGGTTGAAGAGCCTTTAATTAGAAGCTATGTTTTTGTTCATATACCACTTCAGAGATCTCTTGATGTTTTGGAAACTCAGGGGGCTGTAAAGTTTGTCATGTTCAAAGGCAATTACGCTCCAATACCAGATTTCCAAATAGAAGCTCTAAAAAGAACTCTTCAGAATGGGGTTGTTCTTGAACCAGTATGTTACTTGAAAATTGGTCAGCTTGTGGAAGTTATAGACGGTCCATTAAAAGGTATAATTGGTCGAATACAGAGAATAAAAAGTCAGGATAGATTCGTAATTTCCCTTGATGCAATTCAGTACTCATTTCTTGTAGATATAAATCCCATATTGTTAAAGCCTATTAGCGAGGAAAGGAAGGAGAAAATCTTTACATTGCCATTGGGGATTGGAGATGCCGACAATATTTTATAATACACTAACTAGAAAGAAAGAGATATTTAAACCAATAACCCCTGGTATTGTAAAAATGTATACCTGTGGTCCCACTGTCTATAATTATGCTCATATTGGAAATTTCAGAGCATATATTTTTGAGGACCTATTACGTCGATATCTAAAGTTCAAAGGCTATAAGGTTGTTCAAGTGATGAATATTACTGATGTTGACGATAAGATAATCCGTAATGCAAGTCAGAAGGGGCTTTCCATTGAAGAATTCACAGAGCCGTATAAAAAAGCATTTTTTGAGGACCTCGATATCCTCGGTATTGAACGAGCAGAATATTATCCTGAAGCAACAAAGCATATAGATGATATGGTTGGATTGATAAAAAAATTGATTGAGAATGGCTATGCCTATCAAGCTCCTGATGGCTCGTATTATTTCAAGGTCTCGAAGTTTGAAAAATATGGTATGCTTGCTAATTTAAATGTAAAAGAGATGAGAGTAGGGGAGAGGGTTATAAGTGATGAATATGAAAAGGAGGAAATAAGGGATTTTGCTTTATGGAAGGCATGGAAAATGGAAGATGGAGATGTATACTGGGAAACAGAGATTGGGAAAGGAAGACCTGGTTGGCATATTGAATGTTCTGCAATGAGTATGAAATATCTTGGCAATCATTTTGATATACACACTGGTGGCGTTGATAATATATTCCCACATCATGAGAATGAAATAGCTCAGAGTGAATGTGCAACAGGAGAAAAATTTGTAAACTACTGGTTGCACTGTGAGCATCTATTGATAAATGACGAAAAAATGAGCAAATCTCTTGGGAATGTCATTTTTCCGAGGGATTTAATAAAAAAAGGTGTTGACCCAGTCGTCATTAGATATGCTCTGATATCGACTCACTATAGGCAAAAGTTAAATTTTAATGTGGAAAAGATTTATTCGTCCGCTTCAGCAGTTGATAGATTACTCGATTTTTATAATTCATTATCGGAATTTTCTGATTCTCAAATCAGTAATCTTGATAGTCTGGTCAGAGACACAGATAAATCTTTTGAAGAAGCTTTTGATGATGATTTGAATATATCTGAAGCTCTTGCTAGTGTATTTGAATTAATAAAGGAGGTCAATAAATTCAGAATGAGGAATTTATTAACCAGAAAAGATGCTGAAAATATAAGAAATTTGCTGGATAGATTTGACAATATATTAAATATATTTAGTCTGGGTAGTGTTAATGTAACTGATGAGATTAAAAATTTAGTGGAAAAAAGGTCACTGGCGAGATCAAAGAAAAACTGGCAGGAAGCGGATAGAATAAGAGATTTTTTAATGGAAAATGGTATAATTCTTGAGGATACCCCATCAGGTACGCGAGTAAAGAAACTTCTAATAAGTGATAGCTTTAGATTACTATAAATTTATTTTATAATAATCTATATACCAATCAATGAATTTTTTAACACCTATGGCTATATCCACTTCTGGTTCGTATCCGAGAAGATCTCTGGCATGCTGAATATCTGCATAGGTCTCTGGAACATCGCCCGGCTGGATTGGTAAGAAGTTAATTTCTGCCTTCTTGCCGAGATATTTCTCTATGAAATATATAAAGTCCATTAGTTTTTCACTTTTACTCCTACCGAGATTAAAAATTTCATATTTAAATGGTTTGAATAAACATGAAATTACCCCTGAAACTATGTCATCAATGTATGTGAAATCCCTTTTCATCTTACCGAAATTGTATACGTCTATTGGTTTATCTTCAATAATGTTCTTTGTGAATTTAAATAATGCCATATCGGGTCTTCCATAAGGACCGTATACTGTGAAGAATCTTATTCCTGTACATGGTAAATTAAATAGATGTGAATATGTGTAGGCAATGAGCTCATTTGATTTTTTCGTAGCAGCATACAGAGAGATGGGATTATCTACACGATCTTTTTCAGAAAAGGGTAATTTTTTATTGTTCCCATATACACTGGAACTTGAGGCATATACAAAATTTTTTACCCTATTGTTTTTAGCCAGTTCGATGATGTTTAAAAAACCTTCCAAATTGGATTTCTGATAACTGAAGGGATTTGTAAGAGAATATCTTACACCTGCTTGAGCAGCCAAGTGGCATATGCACTCTATTTTGTGGTTTCGGAAAACTTTATCCATCTCTTCGTATTCACACAAATCAATTTTATAGAATGTATAATTATTGTGATTTTTTAATATATTATTTCTTGCTTCTTTAAGGGTCGGATCATAATAATTATTCAGGTTGTCAATGCCGATTACATTGTGTCCCCTTTCTAGGAGTGATTTCGAAACATGAAAACCAATAAATCCTGCGGATCCAGTGACCAATATGTTCATAGAAATATACCTCCTAATAAAAACTAATACTTCGTCATTCATAATTTACTATTAAGCATATTTTTTACCAATTTTTGCTATATTTAATTAATGGTTGTAATTGTTAATAATGAGTTACAGGAGAAAAATTATGAAAGTTAAGGTTAGAACTTTAATATTATTATCAATCATTGCACTAATTGCATTTAGTTGTGTGGATAGGAAACAAGAAGTGCGGTGGTATTCAGACATTGACTCAGTAGTTGCAATTGCGAAAGCCACGGGCAAACCTATCCTTGTTGAATTTTATGCCACATGGTGTCCATATTGTAAGGCACTTGAGGATTCTACTTTTACTGATAATATGGTAAAGGAATATTTTAAAAAATTTGTAAACGTAAGAATTGATGTGGATAAGAAACCTGAAGTTGCAAATCAAATGAATGCTAATGCAAGAAAATACGGTGGTGTGGGAATCCCCAATATCTTATTTCTTGATCCGGATAAAAATAAAATAAGGCATATAATCGGATATTATCTTCCTGATAAACTATGTGCAGTTATGGATACTGTTTTAATGGGTTTTTATAAAAATAGATAACTATATTCTACCTAACATAACAAGTTCTGCGAATTTTTCAAATGATCTATTATAGGTTTTTTCAACATCATCGGGAAAGCAACAAGCTGGTAGTTGTCTCATTTTCAAATGATATTGAAGACAATCACAACAGGTACCTTTTCTTGAACACGGTTCATAAGAACAATTGCAGAAATTCATATTTCTGTTGACCTTACACTCCATATCAACCTCCCTCAATTTTTAGTCGTGAAATTTAATAAATCGCAATATAAAATGAAAAGCCCCACCGTTAGGTGGAGCTTTTCATGGAAATTTCGCAGGATAGTAATATTATTTCATCAACAGCATTTTTCCGCTGCTGGTAAACTTACCGCGTACATTTGTTCTGTAAATATAAATACCAGATGGTACTTTTAGTCCATTCGAATCGGTAGCATCCCAGATAACTTTATAGGTTCCTGGATTATAATTGGATGATGCGATATTCTTGATTAGTCTACCGTTGATATCGTATATGGACAGTTGTACAAATCCTGCCTCAGGAAGGTCAAATTTAATATTAGTCGTTGGGTTGAATGGATTCGGAAAGTTCTGATAGAGTGCGAATTTCTCTGGTATTTTCCCTTCTTCAGCAATTGCTGTGTATGTTAGGCTTACTTCGGCGCTTGGAGCACTCTTATTACCATTGGCGTCTACGGCAACTACAGTATAATAATAGGTATTTCCAACCTCAATGTCACTATCAATCACATTCGTCTCAATAGTTTTAAAAGCCGGTTCTGATGTATAGCTACCCTGGGTTGTACTCTTATAAACTTCATAATATCCAAAATCTTCATCTGGAATAGCTTCCCAGCTTACTGAAATACCTTCAACGGAAGTTGAAGCAGTAACATTCCCAGGAACAGAAGGAACAATATTATCAACAGAATAACCAGCTTCCGGTCGTGAATCATAGAAATCCCACATTCCATATTGTGTATGACCTGATACAACAAAAGTTGACCAGTATTCGCCAGTGTCATCGGTGTAAGCATTTGAATCTATTAATGTATGTGCATCAAGACGATATACAGTATCACCATGGAATGGTATATAGGTAACAAAATCCCATTTATAGGCATATGGATCACCAAGTTGATCAATGGGTTTAAAGGTTTGAATTCTCCATACGCTCCATCCTTCAAATGGCATTTCATCCCAATCCAAACCACCCCAAAATACTATTCTTACCCATCTGCCCTGATCGTGTGGTATGTCACGAACGGCTAAAATTTTAGGTAGTCTTAACGCTGCTTCCAATCCGATATTAATTTCTACAGTGTTATCCGATATTGTAAAATCGATAGGCTCACTTGGTATAAATCCATAAGCACCAGCTGTGATTTCAAAGTTACCATTCGGTAAGGGTATATAGTATCTACCTGAGTCATCGGTTCCTCCATAAAACCATTCATCAGTATCTACATTATAGACATCAACCCATGCCCATTTTATAGGTCTGTTTGTGTAGCTGTCAAAAACTATTCCCTGCACAGCTCCGGCGGGTTCTCTTAATAATATATCAAGCCAGATTGAATCACCTTGAACATCGATCGTATCTATATGTACTGGTAGATATTGAAAGTCAGACCATATATCTAAAACATATGTGCCGTTTGGTACATGAAAGTTAAATTCTCCATTATCATCTGTTTCCTTATGGTAATAGAATTCAGCAGGAGATGTTCTAAATATATTAACCATAATACTGGATACTGGATTATCTGATTCATCTTTTACCTGTCCCGCTATAATACTGAATTGTGTTAAAGGTGTTAGAGAAGCATCTTTTATGAGACCCATTTCAGGAACCCAGACGTCATATTCAATATATGGATAGTGTTTTTCGGCAAAAACTTTGAAAACGTAACTGCCAGGTTCAGTCCACAGGTTATATTCACCATTTTCATCTGTCATTGTTTCTTGATGCCATGGACCGTCGAAAACTACCAGTGCATCTGGTATGGGATTACCTGCTGTATCGGTAATTACGCCCTGGACTAATGGCAGTGTTTTTGGCTCGAGAAAAATGTCGTGTTGTATCATTTCCCCTGATATCGTAATCGATGAATCTGTATAATCATCATAGCCGGGAGCTCCAGCATGGAGGATATAGTTACCATCAGGTAAATACATCATATATTGTCTTGTTTCCCAATCTATACCTGAATAAAACCATTTTCCATCATCCATTCTCTCAGCTGATATCCATACATCCATTAGTGTATCAGAGGTTTCAGAGTCAATTACATATCCAAATAATCCTCCATTTACAGTGTAGGCATGGAAATCAATACCTTCAGAACCAGCTGGAATATTATCATATTGTTCTTCTACATAGAAGTTTTCAAAATCAAGTTCAAGATGTAAATGATATCCTTCAGGTCCTGATTTAACATTTAAGGTATAATTTCCGTTTTCATCTGTTTCATCTGCAGTTATTCCATAGGTATCATGCCAGCAGAAGACTCTCGCACCCTCTATAGGATTATCATCTAAATATACTGTTCCAGAAATTGTTTCATCCGTCGGATATAAAATTAATTCTAAGTCTACAGTTTCACCTTCACTAATGTAGATCTCTTGACCCGGTGGGACTAGATACCCTTCAAGTGATAATGGATCAACTCCTATCCAGTATGCACCTTCCATAAGATTTATTGAAAAGTTACCCTGATCATCGGTAATTAGGTCGATGTGTATTGGTCCGTCTTTGCTGGATACATATATTTCCGCACCTGGTATTGGATTCCCATTGTCATCTTGTACTACTCCGGAGAGAGTACAATTTCCTTGGACCATTGTGAAGTCAAAACCTACCTCGTCCCCCATGACTGACTGATTTTCATATAGAAACGGATCGGGATATAACCCTGGATATATCCCGAGATGATCAAAAGCCATTATATTGTAATACCCTTCATCTGGAACGTTTACACGATATGTTCCATCACTTTCTGTTAAAGTAATCCAAGAGACACCAGGGGCTGGAGGACCTTCAGTTCCACCAGTTGCTTCCGCATCTTCTACTATTATGACGATATAGGGTAAGGGATTACTGGACTCATCGGTGACTGTGCCCGAAACTGAGTAGATTGTTGAAAGATTCTGGAATGAGATGGATACCATTTCTTCCTCAGTACCTGATGAAACGGCTACAATGAAATCCCATATAATATTAATAAATGATGCATCTTTCTCACCAATAGCACTCATATCCAGTTGATAGAAACCAGCAGTTGGATCGGAGTCATAAATATCGTTATCTTCTAGGTCCACAGAAAAAATAGTAGTATCAATACCACTATCGAAAATTCCATTTTTGTTAAAATCAACTATTACTTCCAAAGTTGCCTGTGTCTCTCCTGTGGGGAATGTCCATGTTAAAATTGGCGCGGCTCCTACCTCAACAGTATCTGCAGTCACTCCATCAGCAAGTAAATTTAGTGTCTCTTGTGTGACTTTAAATAACGGGGAGAGTTTAGATCTTTCCCTTCTGGATTTCTGGACATTCATGAAGTGTCCTTCTTCTGAGATACTTTGAATAGCGGAATTCATTTTAACATGAAATTGTGATTGATGTTTTAACTGGCTGAGATTCTGCTGAGATTTTTCCTTTAACTGAAACTGATTTACTTTCAACATTTGATTTCTTACCTGTAGCTTCTGTCTGGCAGCCTTTAATTGATTGATTAGTTCCTGATTGTCAGTATCTTTTGCAAAAACATCTGGCAAGGAGAACAGTAAGGCTACAAGAAGAAATGCTACAGAAAGCATTTTGAACGTTTTTGAGAATGCTTCTTTTCCTTCCATTTTTCCCTCCATATAAAACTCATTTATATTATAAGTTAATATATTTAAATAATTTGTGATTTCAAACACAATTTGATGTATTTTTATAAGTTTTTAAATGTAACTATATCATTATTTTTTAATCAAAGTGAATGATATTTTGATTAAAAAAATTCCTTTATATTTTTAAATTAATTATAGTTTGAATTTGGATCAAAATCTTAAAAGAAAGAGAGAAAAAGCCATTGATCAAAATTTAAAGAAAGTATTTAATGAGCAGATAAAGCTTGAATTTGAATCTGCGTATATTTATTTGTCGATGGCGACATATTTCCATAATGTTGGATTGGATGGTATGGCAAAATGGCTGCGTATGCAGGCTAAGGAAGAAGTAGAGCATGCCATGAAATTTTTTGATCATTTAATTGATAGGGATGAAAAAGTAGATTTAATGCGGGTAAATATCGAAAAAGTAAACTGGGCAAGCCCTCTTGAAGCATTTAAGGATGCCTATGAACATGAGAGGTTTGTTACAGGGAAGTTAATCGCAATGTCCAAATGCAGAATGCAGAATGCAAATTGAAAAATGTCAAAATAGAAGCGATTTATCAGAAAGGCTATTAGAGTTCGCAGCAAGTAGCACTAAATTGACAGTTAGACTTAAAAGAACTGCTGTAGTACAGTACATAGCAAATCAGCTAATGCGAGCTGCTTCGTCTTCTGGGGCAAATTATGAAGAGGCATGTGGAGCAGAAAGTAGAGCCGATTTTATAGATAAGATGCAACTCGTCTTGAAGGAATTACGAGAGTCTTTATATTGGCTGAAACTGGTGGAGAGAAGCGACTTAATTTCTGGCAATGAGCTACAACCATTATTGGCTGAATCAAACGAATTGATCAAAATTGTTGCAAAATCGGTAATCACTGCGAAAGGAAGGGGAGAATGACTTTGCAATTTGCATATTGCAATCTTCATTTTGCAATTGCCGTAAGGCTATCTTGCCCTTCGGGAAATCGCCTTCGGCGACTTCGTGAATACAAGACGATAAATGACCTGATGAAGCTTGCAATACAAGTTGAGGATTATCCTGCCAGGGTATTACTATACTGGTTTGTAACTGAGCAAGTTGAAGAAGAAGATCAGACTTCAAAGATTGTTGGGTTATTAGGAAGAATAGGGGGTTCACAGCAAATATCGATTATGCTGGATACTCAACTTGTAAAAAGAGAAGATTGATTGAAGTTATAGAAAGGAATAAAAAATGGAAAGAATAAGTCTTGAAGAGGTATTTAAAATTGCGATTGAAATAGAAAGAAATGGTCAGAGATTTTATCGTAATTATGCGGAAAAAAATGATGATGAAAAAATAAAAGAAGTTTTTAATAATCTTGCTGATATGGAAAGTGATCATGAAAGAGCTTTTATTGAGATGAAAAATAGACTTGTTACAGATTATGATAGAATTGAAGCAGATACAGAGGGATTATTGAATGCCTATATAAAAGCCTTTGCCGGTGGTTATATTTTCACTTCAGATGATAAAATAGTTGAGGCTGGAAGCCCTGATGATATTCTAAAATATGCAATAGGTAAGGAGAAAGATTCCATATCATATTATCTTGCTGTAAAGGAGTTTGTTGTTGGGGAAGATAATAAAGATAAGGTTGATAGAATTATAAAAGAGGAAATGAAACATATCATAATTTTATCTGACCTGATCGCTTCATATTAGGAATGTGGAGAAAATTGTGGATTATATAGAATTTCAAAAAATTTTGGACTACTTTAGTTATGGATTATACGCAGTTTGTTCCAATAAAAATGGAAAATTGAATGGGCAAATATCAAATGCTGTAATGCAGGTCACTGCATTACCTCCCAGAGTAGTAGTTTGTATTAATAAGGTTGAGTTAACCTGGGAATATATAAAAGAGTCCGGTACATTCACAATAAATATACTATCTGAAGATGCTCCAATGAAATATATAGGGATACTTGGATATCGGTCTGGTCGAGATTCAGATAAGTTCAGCAAGTTAAAATACAAGTTAAGTCCGAATGGTAACCCTATTCTTACTGAATATTGTATAGGAGTGATTGAAGCAAATGTTATTGGGGAGATGGATGTTAATAGTCATACATTATTTTTGGGTGAGGTGATTTATGGTGAAAAATTGGATGAAGGAGTTCCTCTTACATATGACTATTTCAAAAAAATAAAAGGAGGGAAAGCGCCGAAGAATGCTCCAACGTATAGATTCAGTGAGAAAGAATTGAGCAAAAAGACGTCCATTCTTTATGAATGTGCAAAGTGCCGATACATATATAATTCTGAAAAAGGTGATCCTGATAATAATGTTGAGCCAGGGACTCTTTTCGAAAATTTGCCAGATTTCTGGACTTGCCCCTTATGTGGTAATGGGAAAAGGAATTTTAGAAAATTGGGTTAAAAATGTTATCTATTGAGAATCTAACCGTTTCTATTGATGGAAAGAAAATTTTAAGTAATATTAACCTTCAGATAGAAGATGGAAGAGCAGTTGTCCTTTTTGGTCCTAATGGTTCCGGGAAGACCACCCTATTGATGACTATAATAGGAATCGGCGATTACAAAATAGAATCAGGGAAAATTTATTTTAAAGGTGTAGATATTACAAATCTGCCACCTTATGAAAGAGTAAGAATGGGAATAGGTGTAATGTTTCAAAGACCTCCAACTGTCAGAGGCATTACGATCAGGGATATTATTAAACTTTTTAAAAATTTTACTGAAGAAGAATTTGAAAAATATATTAAAGAATTGAAGGCAGAGCATTTAATTGATCGTTCAATAAATGATGGATTTTCAGGGGGTGAAATAAAAAGATCGGAATTATTACAACTTTTAATTCAGAAACCTGGACTATCTCTGATTGATGAGCCAGAGTCTGGGGTTGATGTTGAAAATATCGAAATTGTAGGTAAGGCAATAAAAAAATTATTGGATAAAGAATTTTTGGATTTGAAAGACAGTGAAACCATGAAAAATCACAAAAAGGGTAGAAAGAGTTCTGGTTTAATAATTACTCATACTGGAATTATTCTGGATTATGTTCCAGCTGATGAGGGACTGGTATTGGTCAATGGAAGAATTGTATGTAAGGGGAACCCTTATGAAATATTTGATCTTATAAAAAATAAAGGGTTTGATGAATGTCTAAGGTGCGCGATAAAGGATTAGATATAAAGTTTCCACATGAGGTTAACCTTAAAGAATATAAGATAGAAAATTTAAATGAACACCCTGCAATAGACAATCTGGAACAGATCTCAGAACAGGACAAGGAAATAATGATTCATGCTGGTATAGACACCGGTGATGAAAAGGGTGGTACTTTTTTAATGAAAGATCAGTCTGTGATACATACGAGGGTTAAACAACCTGGTATTGAATTACTATCTATTCATGATGCAAAAGAAAAGTATCCGGAATTTTTCCAGAAATATTATTGGAAATTAATAGCTCCTGATACTGATAAGTATACTAAATTTGTTCATGATAATATTGAGTCAGGATATTTTATTTATATAAAAAAAGGTGTAAAAGGATTTTTCCCCATACAGTCATGTTTATTTCTTGAACATCCAGGGATTGTGCAAAATGTTCACAACCTGATTGTACTTGAGGAAAACTCATCTCTGGAAATTATAACTGGATGCACGTCGAAAGATTTACTTTCAGAAGGTGGAGCTCACCTTGGTATTACAGAGATATATGTTGGTAAGGGAGCACAGCTTACTTATTCGATGATTCATAACTGGCATGAGATTGTACGAGTTAGACCCAGGACCTCTATATACGTTGAGGAAGGCGGAACTTTCGTTTCAAATTATGTACTCTTAAAAAAGGTGAAAGATGTACAGATGAATCCGATAGCTTATCTCGCCGGGAGGGGTGCCAAAGTAAGATTTAACAGTATAATAGTATCCTATGAGGACTCATATCTCGATATAGGTGCAAGAGTTGTACTTGATGCACCAGAAACATCTACAGAGATTATATCCCGTGTTGTCAATAGGGGAGGAAAAGTAATAGCTAGGGGATTAATTTCCGGTAATGTGCCAGGTGTCAGGGGTCATCTCGAATGCCAGGGACTAATTTTAAATGAAGGGGGAGAAATTTACACGATTCCACAGCTAAATGGATTATCCCCAGATATAATGCTCTCCCATGAAGCAGCTGTAGGCAAGATAGCACGTGAAGAAGTGGAGTATCTAATGGCGAGAGGAATTGAAGAAGACGATGCAGTTGGTCTTATTATAAGAGGATTTTTATACGAGGGTCTTGAAAATTTTCCCAGTGTATTGAAACTAGAAATCGATAGAGTAATTGAGGAAACAAAAAGAAAAGGTTACTGAACCATCGTTGAAGTATTCTGTTATCAGATGAAAATAAAATAACCTGGATAAACATTAGAAATAATTGATTTTATTTTTAATTTAGAACATCATGTTTGTGGATTTAACAAAAGTTTATGTAAAGGCGGGTGATGGAGGAAAAGGCTGTATTGCTTTTCGAAGGGAGAAGTACGTTCCTAAGGGTGGCCCGAGTGGTGGGGATGGGGGTAAGGGTGGAGATGTTATAGTAGAGGTTGATCCAAATCTTTACTCATTGCACGATTTAAAATATAGAAAGAGTTACAAAGCTGGTAACGGTAAACCAGGCGAAGGAGCATTGAAAAAAGGTGCTGATGGAAAAGATGTTATTATTCATGTTCCTCCTGGCACCCTAATCAAAGATGATAGTACAGGAAAAATTATAGCTGATTTGACACAGCCAGGTGAAAGGGTAGTTGTAGCTAAGGGAGGTGCTGGTGGCAGGGGAAATGCATCCTTTGCTAATCCAGTTCTAAGGGCACCTAGGATTGCAGAGCCTGGTCAGAGGGGAGAGGAAAAAAATCTTGTTTTTGAACTAAAGGTTGTTTCGGATGTTGGGATGGTTGGATTACCAAATAGTGGAAAATCCACACTTCTGGCAAAGCTTACTACCGCAATGCCTAAAATTGCTGATTATCCATTTACTACACTGATACCAAATCTGGGCATTGTGAAGTATGGTAATTTTAGAAGTTTTGTTCTTGCTGATATACCTGGCATAATAGAGGGAGCCCATGAGGGAAAAGGTTTGGGAATAAGATTTTTAAAACACCTCGAAAGAACAAAAGTTTTACTATATATGATAGAGGCTATTGATCCTGAGCAGGAACGAACCTTTAAAATTTTGCAGGATGAATTATTAAGTTACTCAGATGTTTTTAAAAACAAGCCAGCAATTGTAGCCCTTACAAAATCTGATTTATTGGATTCTAAAAATATTGGGAAAGTAAAAGAAATAGGAGAATTGGAAGTTATCTATATATCTGCTGTGACTGGAATGCATTTGTCCAAATTAATAGAAAAATTAGTTATATTACTTAATAGTTATGGATGAGCTTTACGCTATATTAAAATTAATTTCAATCCCGGGATTGGGACCCAGAAAGATTCTTGCACTAAAAAACCGATTTAAAAGAGCCAGCGATGTGTTAAATGCCAGCATGAAAGAATTGTGTTCAATTGATGGAATAAACCAAAAAGTAGCTATAAAGATAAAAAAGATAGAAAGTTTAGGTGAGTCAGATGAGATTAGTCGAACTATTGAGATGATTGAAAAAAAGAAGATAAAATTTGTAACGATATTCGATAACAATTATCCCGAAAATTTAAAAACAATTTATGACCCTCCTCCGATAGTATTTTATTGGGGTGAGTTTAGAGATAGTGACTATGATTCAATAGCAGTTGTTGGTACAAGATCTCCCTCGCAATATGGCAAAAATGTAACTGAGGTAGTAGCCAGAGAATTGGTAAAAGCCGGGATTACCACTGTGAGTGGTTTTGCTCGTGGAGTGGACACGATAGTCCATAAAACCACTCTTAGGGCAGGAGGAAGGACTATAGCAGTGCTGGGTAATGGACTGGATATAATATATCCACCTGAAAATAAAAAATTAATGAATATGATTATTGAGTGTGGTGTTTATTGTTCAGAGTTTTTACCGGGGACAAAGCCAGATGCGGTGAATTTTCCAAGGAGAAATAGAATTATTTCCGGGTTGAGTCTAGGAGTTTTGGTTATCGAGGCTGGTGAAAAGAGCGGAGCATTGATTACTGCTTACTATGCTACTGACCAGAATAGAGAAGTATTTGCATTGCCTGGACGTATTACTGATAAGAAAAGCGTGGGAACAAATAATTTAATAAAGCAGGGAGCGAAGTTAATTTCAAGTGCAGAAGATGTACTTGAAGAAATAGATAGGATTAGAAAATATCCACGGAGATCCCATCAGATGGAATTAACTTTTAAACTGGAAGGAGAAGAAAGAAAGATTTATGATATAATTAACCATGAACCTGTGCATATAGAGAATCTAGCTGAATTGGTTGAAATGCAGCCGTATGAGATATTACCAACACTTTTATCGCTTGAGCTGAAAGGTTTGGTTAAGCAATTGCCCGGTAAATATTTTGTAAAGATAAGTTAATAAAATGACAAAAAGAAAATTTTTAACAATAAGTTTGTCGTTAATTTTTATGAATATTTTAGTATTAGGACAAAATCCTAATAGAATATATGATATTGATGATTGGATTACATATAAAAACTGTAATTATGTAACAAGTTTATGTGAAACTCCAGAATATGTCTATTTTGGTACGAGTGGAGGTATAATCCCTTATCATAAATTTAAAAGATGCTTTGAAGACCCTATTACGAGGAGCAATGGTCTAAGCGGTGATATCATTAAGAGTATTTGCTATGATTGGACTACAGGATATTTATGGGTTGTACACGAAAATGGGATAAGTTACAGGAATCCATCAGATAGGAGGTGGAATAATCTTCCATTTACATCAATTGGTATAACTCAACCGAGTAATCTTCTAAGGATTGGTTCTGATGGTGCCTATATATGGGTCCAGATAAATGGTAATGAATACATAAAACTTGACAAATTTGTGGGTTACAGGTTGGGTAAAGAAATTCCACATGATTCTGTCCACTGGAGTATATCATCAGCTGATTATTTCCGTGATTATAGTGCATATACCGTTGATGGTAATTATCAATGTTATTCAGATGGTATGGTTGTAGATCCATTATTCAGGAAATATTCAATATCAGTTTTTTATGTAGCAAGTGATGGGAAAATATATGGAGGACTCACTGGAGGTGGAATCATAATTGGTGATGAAAATACGAAGTTTTTATCGATTAAACAGCTTGGTCCATTAAACAATAATGTAACGACCGTCGCTGTAGGTAGAGACAGAATATTTCTTGGTAGCAGTGAGTCAACGGGATATCTTTTTTCTCAGAGAACTGGAGTTTCTTCTTTTGATTTAAATGGATATGTATGGGAATATTTTGAGAGTGGTTATATATTTGAATTAGCAGATAAAATTGTTAATAAGATTTGTTTTAATGGTGAAAGTCTTGTAATAGGTACTTCGCAGGGAGTAGTTGTGTATGAAATTTCCAGGGGATTGTGGGATATTGAATTTTTAGATAAGTATTTGCCCGATCAAAAGGTGATATCGCTTGCTTTTAATGATTCTTTGGTATTTGCCGGGACTGAGTATGGGTTATTAGCTTTTAGTTTACCATACTTGAAGCTGGAAGAAAGAATATCGACAATTCCTGTATATACGAATGTCTTAGATATGGTTATTAATCAAAATGATTTATGGATTGCAACATCCAATGGAATATATTTGATTAACACCTCGACGGGTGAGATGTCTCATTATGATATGTATTTTAAAAGAATTGATAATGATGACATAGTGGCTTTTAGTGTTGATGCTATTGAATATTCCAATGGAAGAGTATTTTATAATCGAAGACAGGATTTATATCTGTATAATATCGAAAATAATAAGGTTGTTGATTTGCCGACTATTTCAAGTAATAAAAATCTTATAATCTTGGATATGAAGGTGTATGATAACTATTTATGTGTTGCAACTAATGATGGAATATTTATGATTAATCTTGAAGATAATTATTATGAGCATCTAACAATTGATGACGGAATCGGCGGAGAGCTGGTTTATGAGGTATGTTTTTATAATGATTATTTGTGGCTTGCGACTAATAATGGTTTGACTAAATTTAATTGGAGGAAATATTATGATTAAAAAAACAATAAAGATTGTCATTACTATAATTTTTATTTTTGTTCTTTGTAATGGACAGAGTGGATTGAGGGAAAATTTTCAATATAGTCAGGAGACTGAATCTCCATTTTTCTATTATGATGTTATATATTATCCACTTGTGACGCGTGATTCTGTAGATATTGAGATTATAATTAAGGTGCCTTTCGATGCTGTGGTATTTGTTAAAGATGGAGATTATTTTGTGGGAAAGTATGAGATAAATATACTACTTTTGGATGAGCAGGAAGCTCAAGTGGCTTCAAAAATATGGACACAGGAAATAAGGACGAAGAATTATGATGAGACAAATTCAACCGAGCATTATGATGTTAGTAAAATTGTTTTCCGTGAAGGACCATCAAATTATTTTCTGACGATTGGCATTATGGATTTGGAAACAAAAAAAAGTAGCTTTAGAAAGAAGAAATTAAATTTAAAAGATTTTTATAGTAGAACCCTTACAATCAGTAAAATCTTTATTGTAGACCAGGTCATAACTCATGAGGACGGTACTATAGAGTTAATACCGTCTATTAATAATAGTGTAAAAAATGAAAATGATTACTTTTATATAGGATTTGTATTGTTATCAGATAGTGGGTATGCAAATTTTAATTATACCATTTCGGATATGGATAATAATATAATTCTTCAAGGTGAATACAATAAGTATTTGAAAAAAGGGCGAACACAGGAACTTGTTAAAATAAAAAGGCAAAAATTAGGCTATAATAGGTACAAATTCCATCTTAGAATAAATATCAATAATGAAACGGTAGAACAGAACCTTGTCTTCAATGTAAGATGGTATGGAATGTCGAATTATATAAATAATCTTGATGAAGCTATTCAACAATTGAGGTATATTGCCTCAGCCAAGACGATAAGGGATATGCTCAAAAGTTCAGAAGAGGAGAAAAAGGAGAAGTTTAAAAAGTTTTGGGCTGACCTTGATCCAAGTCCTGGTACAGAGAAAAATGAATTAATGGAAGAGTATTATAGAAGAGTAGCCTATGCTAATGAACATTTTTCTAACTTTCTTCCCGGCTGGAAAACAGATAGAGGTATGATTTTTATACTTTTTGGTCCGCCAAGTGAAGTTGAAAGACATCCTTTTGAAATGAATACAAGGCCATATGAGATCTGGTACTATTATGAGATAAACAGAACATTCGTATTTGTTGATGAGACTGGGTTTGGCGATTATAGACTAGTTTCACCCATTTATGATGTTCCAGGGATTTATTAATTTCATGATCAAAAAAAAGAAGATTAATTTTCCAGATACGTTATCTTTTGTATTAATATTTTCCCTGAATTAAATAAACTATATACAATCCATTTACCATCAGGAGACCATGAGGGAGATAGCTCAATTTTGTCAGGAGTATTTGTAATCTGAAAGAGGTTTTTACCATCCCATGTAGAAATATATATATCCGATGATATAAAGTTATGTCCGTCATCGGTTGACTTACAAAAAACCAGATGTTTGCTGTCTGGCGACCAGGATACGCTGTTAGCATCAGGAAGTTTATATGTAATGTTCTCCCGAAGTGATAGTATATAAACCAGTGATGCAGTTGTTTCAATAGCGATTTTATTATGATCTGGAGATATTGCTGTGTCGATTATTCTAAAATTTGAAAGCTCAATTTTTAATTGATCTAAGATGTTGATTTCAGTGTCTTTTTGTGGATTATAGAGGTATAACTTATTGTCTTTTACATAGATAAGATTCTCATATCCATTTTGTTCTTGCTTATTAAAAACAGGGAACATCTTGAGTTGATCATAAAAATTTAAATATATGCTTTTCCCATCTTTCGTCCATAATGGGAATCCGCTGTCGTCTTTATTGTATTCCTTTATTATTATAAATTTCCCGGAAGGTATTTCAAAAATTTTTATTGCAGAATAAATCTTATCAAATTGTTTTTTATTTACTTTAGCCGCTATGAATTTACCATCGGGGCTCCATTGGTATTTGTATCCAGCGCTTAGCTCATCAGTAATTTGATGGATTTTTTTATCTTTCAAAGATATAACATAAATACCATTGTATTTTGGTTCGGTTACGCTTATATATTTTAAATTTGGTGACCATTTCGGTGATATAAAATATTTATCTTTTGGCGAGACTATTATTGGGACGCCAACAATTTTTATTGGCTGTGCTGTTAAAAAATTGATTATTGATAGAATTAGTATAATTGCGTTATTTATTTTCATACTTGAATTTAATTGGATCAGACATTTGTGAGATATTACCAAATCTGTCAATCGTAGCTATTGAGAAAAATTTTCGATTATATGTGCTTTTGTAATTTGTTAAAAATGAGTCTGTTTTTCCTGAAACTATGGCAAAGATAAGTTCAGGTTTTATTTTTTCTATTTTTTTCTTTTTAGAGTATATAATAATATAATTTTTAATCATATGGTTTTTGTTACTCTTTGTATGATTCCAGGTAAAAAGAATTGTATCCCCTTTTTGAATTATTTGAAAGTTTTCCGGTGGCTGTGAAAAAGTATCTTCGTTTGGAATTTTAGGTGTTAGCGCCGGATATTGGAAACAATTCTTTTTATATATCTGCCATAATCCCTTCATATAGGAAGAGGCAAAGATTGAAATACCATGTAGTCTATTTTTTCTAGCTATCTTGATTTGTTTTATCCCATCTATAGGGTTTATTCTATACAGTCCAATACCTGCAATTATTGGAGTGGTTACAGGTACAATTTCTTTATATTCCATAATAGCTTCTTTAAATCTAGAAGTATTAAAATACATCATAGGAATGATGAAGTCTATTTTACCAATTCTTGCCCATCTAGCAGGATCCTGGTAAACACTATGATATGCATTCCAGTTTGTATTCTTATAATTTCCAATTACAGCAGCCGAAACTTTTATCCATGGTTTTTTGCTTTTTATCAGATTATAGGCGCGAGAAATAAAAATTGTAATCTGTTCTCGTTGCCAGTCATCCCATTTAAGCCCCAGAGGATTGTTCTGTTCCGATTGATACCTTTTTACGCTAATAGGATCATGTGAATACCCAGTTTTATCTGCTCCGTCTGGATACCTGATATAATCAAAATGAATTCCATCTACATCATAATTTGTTATAATGTCGTCAATAACTTTTAATATATGATCATGGACATACGGAATACCTGGGCTGAAAGAAATATACCCATTATTTTTTCTCATTGGCTTACCTGATCTATCGCAAACTAACCATTGAGGATGTTTCTGCAATGGATGAGGTGGATTGGTTTTCTGAATTTTTCCTCGTCCTCTCCATGCAGGAAATACATTAATCCATGCATGCAACTCTAACCCAAGCTTTTTAGTTTCATCTATTGCGTATTGAAGGGGGTCCCACCCGGGTTCCTTCCCAAGTTTGCCTGTTAAAAGTTCACTCCATGGTTCATATTTTGACTTATAAAAAGCATCGGCATTACCTCTGACCTGAAAAAATATAGTGTTGAAATTCGAAATTTTAGCATTTTGGA
The DNA here is from genome assembly GCA_017656425.1 of Candidatus Neomarinimicrobiota bacterium. Taxonomy (NCBI): domain Bacteria; kingdom Pseudomonadati; phylum Fidelibacterota; species Fidelibacterota bacterium. The sequence continues at coordinate 97,532 of JACDNV010000007.1, forward strand.
ATATGCTGGAGATAAATCTTTTTATACTGTCTGGATCATGTACTTTCCCTGAAGCTGTATATTCAAACCGGCTTACCCATATCCCTCTTAGTTCATACAGTGGGTTTTCCTCAGAGCAGGATTTAATAATAGAGGAAACTGAAAGAATAAAAATTATTGCAAATTTTAGTTTAGTCATTTTAAAACCCTATAATATCATTAAAATATAATGTTTTTGGTCAACAATTTCGCATCTTTTATGGTAATTATTTAAATTCTGTTTGAAAAAATTTATGGAAATTTTTGTCGGAGATTGAAATCGAAGTTTTGAAAGGTAATAAAAATGAATAGTAATTTAGTTTGCAATTCAGATTACGATCCAGTGTATATTTGTAAAAATTGTCAAAGTTTTTTATTCAGGTTTCAAGATCTGGAAGAGATAAAATCGAGCAAATTAGAATTTTATGATAGGGAAATTAATATTTTTTCAGATGGAGATTTGATACAATGTGATAAATGTGGTACAGAAGTAGGAGTAAAATCTGGTGGTATTGAGCTGTATGTTAACAAAATTACAGAAGTAGATAATAAAATATTCAGTGAATATTTTCAGGAGGCGATTTTCGCTGCTGGATGCTTCTGGGGTGTGGAATATCATTATAAAAGATTAAAAGGAGTGATTTATACTACCGTAGGATATACCGGGGGTGAAAAGTCATATCCCACCTATGAAGAAGTAAAAAAGGGGAATACAGGTCATAAGGAAGCTGTTCATATCTTGTTTGATCCAGAGATTATTACCTATGAAGAACTTATAAAGGTCTTTTTTGAAATCCACGATTTTACCCAAATGGATGGGCAGGGAACCGATATAGGCAGTCAATATCTATCATATATTTTTTACATTGATCAAATACAAAGGAAAACAGCGGAACTTTATATAAAAATTCTCAGGGAAATGGGATATAAAGTGGCTACAAGACTTGAAAAAGCGACAAGATTCTGGAAAGCAGAAGATTATCATCAGGATTATTATGACATAAGAAATGAAAAACCTTACTGCCATATAAGAAGGAAAATTTTTTAGATAAATAGTCCCCGAAAGAACCAGAGGGAGTTGATTTTATCTTTCTGGATAAGGTGGCGGAGGTGGTATGGTTTTCTCTTTTGTCTTTAATTCTTCCATAATTACTTCAATAGCTTTATTCAACTGTTGGTCTATTCCTTCGTATTCGAGGGCTGGATCATTGTCAACGTATATATCTGGTTCTACACCATAACCTTCGATAATCCATCTTTTACCCTCTATATCATACCTTGAAAATTCTGGTTTGTAGAGGTAACCACCATCGAGTAGAGGCAAGCTCGATCTTATACCTACAACGCCTCCCCAGGTTCTTTTACCCACAACTTTCCCAAGTTTATATTTTTTAAACCTGTATGTAAATATATCTCCATCTGATGCGGAGAATTCGTCGCAAAGACATACCATGGGTCCCCAAACAGTACCGTCGGGATTGACAGAGGGTTTTGTATTTCGTGCGATAGTAATCATTGCCACTTCCCTTCTTAGTCTTTCAATTATCATTGGAGATACATTACCACCTCCATTCCCTCTTACATCAATAATCAATCCTTTTTTAGTTATTTGCGGATAATAGTATTTTACAAACTCATTAAGTCCTTCTGATCCCATGTCAGGGATATGTATGTATCCCACTTTACCACCGGTTGCTTTATTGACTTTTTCTATATTATTTTGAACCCAATTGTAGTAGTATAATTTAGATTCGTCATGTATCGGTATTACTATTGTCTCTCGTGCATTTGAAGTCGAAGGTATATCATTGAGTTTAATTTTTATCTGTTTGCCAGCTTTACCTACAAGCAATTTATAAATATTGTTTACAGTATCTGTTCGTATCCCATCGATTTGGATTATAAAGTCGCCTTCTTTTGCCTTGACACCTGGTTCCATAAGCGGAGATTTTAACTCCTTATTCCAGTTGGCTCCTTTGAGTATTTTTACTATCCTGAAATATCCACTTTTTTTATCCTTTACTATTTTTGCTCCAAGGAGTCCCGTTTTGATTCTTTCTGGTTTTGGATAATCGCCTCCACCAACATAAGTATGGCCTACGTTTAATTCGCCTATCATCTCTCCAATGATGTATGTGAGTTCGGCTCTATGAATGACATAGTCAACAAGGGGTAAGTATCTTTTTCTTATTGAATTCCAATCTACACCGTGCATATTTGGGGCGTAGAAAAATTCTCTCATCTGGCGCCAACATTCATTGTATATCTGTAACCATTCTTTTCTCCGCTCGAGTTTTACTGTCATATCGTTAAGATTTAATGGTTTATCTATGGATATAGAGGATTTAGGTAAGTCGATAATAGCATAAGTATTATTTTTTCTTATTAGCATTTTTTTATTGTCAAAAGAAATTATGTAATTATTTATTTCACCAAGCTCCTTTTCTTCTTTTTTCTCAAGGTCAAACATAAATAGTTTGTTTTTATCGTCAGTTGTTCCTTTGCGGATATAGTAGATTTTATTGTTGGCAAAAGATAGATTTCTATAGCGTGATGCTTTTATGGGAAGGGAAACAATTCGGTCCTTTATCCCATCTGTATCTATTGTTACAGATATTTCGTCTTTTTTTCTTTTTTCTTTCTTTTCCTTTTTCTTACCGCTTTCATCAATAGTAACTTCATCATTTTCAGGCTTGAATGGATTTTCAGTATCATTGGCTAAAAGCACGAGGTATATTTTGGCCATATCGAAATAAGCATGATTCCATTCTGTCCAACTATATACGGGATGGAAATCTCTATCAGAAATAAAAGCTATGTATTTTCCATCATCACTGAAAACCGGGGAATAAGAATTATACCAGTTGTCAGTCAATTCATATTTTTTACCATTTTCAATGGAGAATAGATATATTTTATTCATATCATTTTCTTCTAATTTTGAATAAACAATCCATTTACTATCCGGTGACCATGAGTAATCCCTTATTTCCCAATATTCCGATTGATCCACATCGATAATTTTTCCTGTTGTTATATTTACATATCTGAGTCTTTGCATTCTATCACTCCAGAGGAGTTTTTTTGAATCAGGTGACCATAGAATTTTATATCTGTATGTTTCTGCTTTTTTTGTAATCTGTTTTGGTGGTAAGCTGCCGTCTTGAGCTATTATATATATTTCATCTTCACCAGTTCTATCTGAAATAAATGCTATCCATTTCCCATCTGGGGACCAAACAGGGTTTCTATCGTGAACTCCAGGTGTTCTTGTAACATTTCTTATAATCCCCTCATTTGCCGGTAGGGTAAATATATCACCCCTTGCACACAGCACAGCCCTTTTCCCATCAGGCGAAATATCACCACCTGTAATATAGTCTTTTACGTTAATTATTTTATCACGACCGATAAACATATCGTCTTTTACCACTATGTTTATTTTTTTATAAGTATTATTGTTTATGTCATATTTATATATATATCCACCATATTCAAAGACTATTGCTTTTTTACCTATCGATGGAAATTTGATATCGTAATCTTTAAAAAAGGTTAGTTGTTTTGTCTCTTTAGTATTTAAATCATATACATAAAGATTCATCCTTTTATTTTCATCCCTATCGGATAAAAAGAATATTTTAGATTCATACCACATAGGGATGATGTCCTGTGCTTCGTTATTTGTTATATTGATTGTTTTTTTGGTTTCAAAATCATAAACCCATATATCATCAGCCATACCTCCACGATATCTTTTCCATGTTCTGAATTCTCTGAATACCCTATTATAGGCTAGTTTTTTGTCATCAGGCGAAAAAGAACAGAACCCTCCACGTGGTAGAGGTAATTCCTCTGGCATGTCACCGTTAATATTCACAAGATATAGTTTTCCGAGAAATGGATTCCATGAATGCATCCTTGATCTAAATACAATTTTATTATCTGTGTTTGTCCATCCCATCACGATATTATTTGGTCCCATTCTATCGGAGACATCATCTCTGGAAAGGGTAGCAGTATAGGTGAGTCTTATAGGATAACCCCCTTCGGAGGGCATTAAATAAACTTCGGTATTGCCATCGTATTGTGCTGTAAATGCTACCCATTTGCCATCCGGCGAAAATCTTGGGAACATTTCGTATCCTTCATGGGAGGTTAATTTTCTAGCGATGCCGCCCTCGGATGATACAAGATACAAATCACCCCCATAAGAAAATACTACCTTGTCCTCGTGAATTGCGGGAAATCTAAATAATCTGTCAATATTTTGAGGAAAGAGAATATCAAAAAGTAGTATTAGGTATATAACTATCAAAACAATTTTGGATTTCATTTTTTAACCCCTGATTAATTTTGTCGATTTGCTTTTTCTGTTTTAACATAAACAGCAGAAAATTGAACATAAAAAATTTTATTGTAAAGTAAATTTTCTTAAAAATTTTTATCATTATTCGGTGCATAAAAAACTTGATTTTGTGGTAATTTTTGGGATAAAATTCTTAGCTTTTTAAAAATGCCCTCGTAGTTCAACAGGATAGAACGGAGGATTCCTAATCCTCTGATCTGGGTTCGAGTCCCGGCGAGGGTACGAGATTGTTAATTTTCTATGTGGAGACTCTATGTTAAGACCAAAAAAGAAGCTAACAAAGAAAGAGATTAAGAAGGACCCTGTGCTTGAAGTTATCGCAAAGGCTGAGGTGTTTCTCAGATCTAAGGGTAAATGTGTTACATATGCTTTGGTTGGAATTTTCATTGTGATTATGGTTATATTCCTTGTGATAAGATCAAAGCATCAGGCAAATTACGAAGCAAAGGGTGAGCTAGGGCTTGCAGAGTTATCAATAGTACGTGAGGATTACGATGATGCTATTGTGAAATTAAATAAGTTAATTGACAATTACGATGGTACTAAAGCTGGTGGGATTGCTACTTTATTGCTTGCTCAATGTTATTTTTATAAATCTGATTTTGATAATGCGTATTTATTTTACAAAAAATTTATAGATAAATATAAATTTGATAAATTTTTAACTGCCTGTGCGTACAATGGAATGGGAATTGTCGAGGAGAGCAGAGGAAACTATGAATTAGCAGCCAGTTATTATAAGAAGGCAACTGATATATCACCTTATGAATTTCAGAGACACGAATATTTACTAAACTATGCAGATATTCTGATTAAATTGAAACAATATGATGAAGCTGAAAAAATATTATCGAAATTACTTGAAGAAAATCTTGAAAAGAATAACAAAGATAGGGCAGAAGTCTTACTTGGTAAAATCAAATCTGCCGTCTAACTTTAAATTGAGATTGATTATTAAACATAATATAAATAAATTACGGACCGAAGTGGGTAAATCCCACTTTTTTAGTTTGAGCAAGGTGGATTTTAGATGATATATGATGAATTGGAAGTAAAGAGAATTGTAAATAATGTGGTCGAGAAAAATAATTGTTATTTACTCGATGTTATTATAAATCAGAGAGGTAGTAAATTATTTATTAAGGTAGTAGCAGACAATATGAAAGGTATTGATTTAAATACATTAACTTCAATAACGAATGAATTGAGAGATAGTCATGAATTTAATGAAGTAGTTCATCTGGATTATGAACTTGAGGTTACCTCACCGGGTGTGGATTGGCCATTAAGAGAGTATCGTGATTTTTACAAGCATATTGGCAGGGAAATTGAAATTTTTCATAATTTGCCTGATTGTAAATCTCCAGAATTGGGTAAGTTAGTTGATGTGGATATCGATGGTATTATTGTTGAGACAAAGGGTGGTGAAAACAAAAAATATTTATATAGTGAAATAGATCATGGTAGAGTTAAATTAAGGTGGTAAAAAAGGGGGATAAAATTGATAGATAAAGAAGTTATTGAACAGTTAATTAGGGAAAAAAATATAGATAAGAATTTACTATCTGAGATAATCCAGAAGATTTTTATAAATTTGATAGAACGGAAATATGGTGATGCTTCAAACTTTGATGTTATTGTTAACATGGATAAAGGCGAGATTGAAATATATCATCAAAAATCTATTGTGGATAAGGTTACTGATGAGGTAAATGAGATTGATATAAAGGAGGCCAAAAAAGTTGAGCCGGATCTGGATATAGGAGATACATATATTGAAATAGTTAATCCAGAAAGCTTTGGCAGGAGGCTTATAAATTTAGCAAAGCAGAGATTAATACAGGAAATAGTCAAAGTAGAAAAACATACTATTTTTGAAGAGTATAAGAAAAAGATAGGTCAAATCGTTTCCGGTGATATAAGGCAGATAAAGAGAGATGCGGTATATATCTATATTGGGAAAGCGGAGCTAAAGCTACCACGAGAGGAGCAAATACCTGGTGAGAGGTATAGACGAGGTCGTGAGATAAGGGTTTTAATTAAAGACGCAGTAATGGGGAAAGCAGGACCAGAAATAATAGCGTCAAGATCCGATCCACAGTTTTTAATAAAATTGTTTGAAAATGAAGTTCCTGAAATAGCCGATGGGACAGTGGAGATTGTTGCTGTAGCAAGGCATCCAGGTGATAGAAGTAAAGTTGTAGTAAAGTCAAATAATAAAAGAGTTGATGCTGTCGGAGCCTGCGTAGGTATAAAGGGTAGTCGAATTCAGGCTATAGTGCGAGAATTAAACAACGAAAAAATTGATATAATAAATTATAGTACCGAGCCGGAGGTTCTGATAACAAGAGCTTTATCCCCTGCGAGACCTTATGTATTGGAGATTGATGAGGAAAAGAAAACAGCCCTGGCAGTTTTTGAGGACGAAGAGATACCTGTTGCAATCGGTAAGAATGGTCAGAATATAAAACTGGCATCGGAAGTTACTGGATATAATATTGATGCGATTAAAAGGAGTGAATATGAGCTAACAACAAGTGAGATAATATATCTTGAAGATATTGAAAATCTGAGTGAACATGCATGGAAGCTTCTTTATAGTGTGGGTATTGAAACTGCGGATGAGTTTTTAGATACACCACGGGAAGAATTATTGAAAATAAATGGTATAGGCGAAAAAACGCTTGAAAAAATAACTGCTATTATTCAGGAAGCAGTTGAGAAAAGAAAGAAAGAATTAGAGGAAGCAAGAAAGAAAGCTGAAGAGGGTGTTGTTTCATCAGAAGAAGCCACCGCCATGGAGGAAGAGGCAGAAAAAGAAAAAGAATTCGAATTCAGTGAAGAAGAGATTAAGAAATATCTTGATGACTATCAGAAAGATAGTGATAATAAGTGATTAAATAAGGAAAGTTAAGGATAATGGCAAAAAAGAGAAGAGTATACGAGGTAGCAAAGGAATTAAACATATCTCATAAAGAGATAATGGATTATCTTGAGTCTATAGGGGTAGAATGCCAGTCTCATATGTCTCCCATAGATGATGATACGTATTTTAAAATTTTGAAGAGGTTTGCTAAGGAGAAGTCACTGGTTGAGGAGTTAGAAAAAGAACGGGAACGTAAAGAGGCAGAAATAAAACGAAAAATTGAGGAGGAGCTCAGGAAACAGGCTGAGAGGGAGAGAGAACAGATTGAAAAAGAAGTTTTTGAGATGGCATTACCAATATTTAACAATGCTATAATTGATGTTTATGCAGTAGGAGAAAACGTAACAAAAGCTCTTGTATCCGAGGTAATAGAGGAACAGGAACGTTTTGAAGTTATCCCAGAGAAAGAGAAGGGAGAAATTGAGGAAGAATTTAAGGAGATTTTGAAATCAAAATTTAAGAGGGTGAAAGAAAGAGAGGAACTTGAACAAGAAGGAAGTGAAATTATAAATATAGATTTAGATAAAGAAAAGATCAGATTAAGGAAAGAAAAACAAAAGAAGAAAGAAAAAAAGACAATCAGAAGGATAATTACGCGCGAAGAGTTAGAAGAAAAGCTGGGGCTTCACGGGAAGGATTTTGAAGAGGAAACACGAATAAAGGGTGGTCGAAAAAGAAAACGTGAAGAGATAGATGAAAAGAAGGTTGAGGATCTGATCCGACGTACAAAAGCTAAAATGGTTTCAAAGAGTACAAAGAAGAAATACAGGAAGCAGACAGAAGAGGGTGAAATAGTAGAAGAGAAAGAGAAAATTAAAGTAATGGAGTTTACTACTGTGGAGAATCTTGCGAATCTTATGGATGTTGAGCCCAGTGATGTCATTCAGAAATGTATAGAAATGGGATTATTTGTAACTATTAATCAACGACTTGATTTTGAAACTATATCCCTAATAGCGGATGAATTTGGATATGAAGTTGAACAGGCTACAGAATACGACGAGGAAATTTTTAAAATTGAGGATACTGAAGAAGATAAGAAGAAAGCAACTCCAAGACCACCTGTAGTTGTTGTAATGGGTCATGTTGATCATGGTAAAACCTCATTACTTGATTACATTAGGCGTTCAAATGTTGTAGCTGGAGAAGCGGGTGGTATTACACAACACATAGGTGCATACGAGGTAGAAATTGATAATAACAAAAAAATAACTTTCATAGATACGCCGGGTCATGAGGCATTTACAGAAATGAGGGCAAGAGGGGCCCAGGTAACTGATATAGTTGTCCTTGTGGTTGCCGCCGATGATGGAGTAATGCCTCAGACAATTGAAGCTATAAACCATGCTAAGGCAGCAAATGTACCGATAGTTGTTGCTATAAATAAGATTGATAAGCCTAATGCCGATCCAGAGAGAGTAAAGAGGGAATTGTCAGAGCACGGGGTACTTGTTGAGGATTGGGGTGGTAATGTGCAGTGTGCTGAAATTTCGGCAAAAACGGGTAAGGGAATAGATGAACTACTTGAAAAAATACTACTTGAAGCTGAATTATTGGATTTGAAAGCAAATGCGAATACTTTAGCAAGAGGGACAGTAATTGAAGCAAAACTTGATAGAAGACATGGTCCAGTAGCAACTATACTTATTCGTAAAGGTACTTTGCGAATAGGTGAGCCTTTTGTATGTGGTGCAACTTCAGGTAAGGTGAGACTCTTACTCGATGAGAGGGGAAATAGAAAAACAGATGCAAAACCATCAGATCCCGTTCAGGTAGTCGGATTTGATAGCCTGCCTCAGGCTGCGGACATTTTCGCTGTTGTAAATGATGAAAAAGAAGCAAGAAGAATAGCTTTTGAAAGACAGAGAGTTCTCAGAGAGCAGCAGCTGCGTAAGGCAACTGAATTAACCCTTGATAAACTTTCGCAGAAGATAGCTGAAGGAGAAGTAAAGCAATTGCCAGTTATAGTAAAGGCAGATGTGGATGGATCTCTTGAAGCTGTATGTCAGTCTCTACAGGATCTTGGCAATGAGGAGGTTAGTGTGAATATTATTCATAGAGCTGTAGGTCAAGTTTCAGATAATGATATCCTTCTGGCAAAGGCATCCCAGGCTATTATAATCACATTTAATTTAAGTCCAACAGCAAGAATAAGGGACCTCGCGAAACGTGAAAATGTTGAAATCCGCTCTTATAATGTTATATATGAAATGATAGATGATGTAAAAGCTGCCCTTGGAGGAATGCTGAAGCCAGAGAAAGTGGAAGAGTCCCTTGGCGTAGTGGAAGTGAGACAGATATTTAAAGTACCAAAAGTAGGTTTGGTGGCTGGATGCTATGTAACCAGTGGGAAAGTCGTTAGAAATGCTCATGCCAGAATTAAGAGAAACGGGGAAGTAATATTTGACGGTTTTATTGAATCTTTGAAACGATTCAAAGATGATGTAAGAGAAGTTCATGAAGGGTTTGAATGCGGTATATCTCTCGCTGGATTTGACGACTATAAAGAAGGTGATGAAATTGAAGTTTATGATGTTAAATCGGTGAAAAGAACTTTAGAATAGGATATGACGATTGGATATTTGCAGCTTGATCTATATTTACCGGGAGTAAATTCTATAAAGCATAAGAGATCTGTAGTGAGTAGTATAAAAAATAGGTTGAGGAACAAATATAATATTGCCATAGCAGAAATGAATGCAAACAGTCACTGGAGTAGAGTAAGCCTTGGAATCACCACGCTAAGTGATAGTTATAATATTGTCAATAATATATTAAATGATGTTGAACGTTATATAGAAGCAAATTTTGAAGTTTCTATTATTAACAGAAACATAGAGTTTTTATAATATGTCATTTTCGAGGGTAAAAAGAGTTTCTGACGAATTACAGAAGATATTAAGTGAGATTATTGTTGTTGATGATCCATTTGATTTGGGTACGATGGTAACAATATCAAAGGTTGAACTATCCAAAGATTTTAAACAGGCAAAGGTGTATATCAGCATATATGACGAGAATTCTGCTAAAAGGGACGAAGTTATTAACAAGTTACGTGAAAAAGCAGGTAAGATAAGGTATGAACTCGGTAGAAAAGTGAGATTAAAATATATACCTAGGTTAATATTTTATGAAGATGAAACATTGCAATATGTTGAGCGGATTGAGAATATAATTAAGGAGCTAAAATATTCGGACAATGAAGATGGAAATGAATAACACAATATTGAATATATATAAACCAGTTGGTATCACATCTTTCGATGTTGTTAGAATTATACGCAGAGCTACTGGCATAAAGAAGGTAGGACATGGTGGTACGCTGGATCCCTTTGCCGAGGGTGTTCTCTTGATAATGACCGGAAATAAGACAAAGAAAATGCAGGAAATTCTAATGTATAATAAAGTTTATGAAGCTATTTTAAAATTAGGTCAATCCACCGAAACAGGTGATCCAACGGGAAGAATAATTGGTAGATGTGATATTCCAGAAATTGAGGTTAATTTGTTGGAGGAAGTACAGAAAAAATTTACTGGTAAGATTTTGCAAGAACCCCCAATTTATTCTGCAAAAAAAATTAATGGTATTCCAGCCTATAAATATGCTAGAAGGGGAGAAAAGATAAAGCTCGAAACTAAGGAAGTAAACATTTTAGATTTATCCCTACGGAAGATTAGTCATGATAAAATTAGTATATACGTTGAATGTGGATCTGGAACCTATATAAGAAAACTTGGTGAGGATATTGCTAGGGAGCTTGGTACATGTGGTTATCTCGTCAATCTAAAAAGGTTACGAGTGGGACCTTATAAAATAGAAGATTCAATAAAAATAGATAGATTTTTAAAATTAATAGAGGTTGATACTAAAAAGAGAGTTTAAAATGCAGGTATTCTTTGGACTGAACACATTTCCAAAACATTATGCAAGCTCTGTTGCTACAATTGGTGTGTTTGATGGTCTGCATAGAGCACATATGGAAATTATAAGAAATGTAGTTCAAAGAGCGAAAGAGTTAAATACTCATCCGATATTGATTAACTTTGAGCCTCATCCCAAAGTTATAAAAGGGGAAATGGAATCTATAGGCGGAATATTGACTTCACCTAAGGAAAAAATGAAAATTCTGAAAAATTCTGGATTGGAGGCTATACTGTTTTTAAATACCGACAGAGAATTACTCGACATTGCCCCTGAGGACTTTGTAAAAACCATACTAGTGGGGCACATAAGAGTTAAGGAATTAATAGTTGGTTTTGATTACAGGTTTGGGAAAGATAGAAGCGGCGATATCTATGATTTAAAGAAATTCGGGAAAAAATTTGGGTTTAATGTTAATATAATTAATCCTATAAAGGATAGCAATTTTATGATTAAGTCTTCCAGAATAAGAGAACATTTACTTAAAGGAAATATAAAAGAGGCGAACAGATTACTCGGAAGGTATTACGGGATAACTGGTTTTGTGGTAAGAGGTGAAGGTAGGGGAAGAGAGTTAGGATATCCAACTGCCAATCTGCGGCTAACATATAAACATAAACTTGTTCCTAAATCAGGTACGTACCTGACTTTATCTCACTTTAAGGGATTTTATAGGTATGGTTTATGCAATATAGGTTATAGACCTACTTTTGAAGGGACAGAGCTTTCTATAGAGGTGTATATTTTCGAGCCCATAGAAGGTGAATTGTACGGAACAGAGATGGAGGTATTTTTCATTGAAAGAATGAGGGATGAGAAAAAATTCAGCTCTGTTGAGGAATTGAAAAAACAAATAGAAAAAGATAGGATGGAGGGTCTAAAATTAATTGAATCCATAAAGGAAGAAAGGGAGGTGGAGTTAGATGTCATTAACTAAGGAAGTGAAAAGAGAATTAGTTGAGAAATTTGGTAGTAATCCCTCGGATACAGGAAGAACGGAAGTACAGATTGCAATTCTAACGAAGCGAATACAGAGACTAACGGAGCATTTTAAAAAGAATAAGAAAGATTTTGGTTCTATTAGGGGGTTGTATAAGCTGGTTGGTAGAAGAAAAAGGCTATTGGAATATCTTAAGAGGAAGGATATTAAAAGATATGAAAATATAGTAAATGAATTAAATCTTAGGAAATAAGGAGGAATCTTGTTGATTCAAAAGAAAACAATATTTTCTGGGAGGGAGTTGATTTTAGAGTCTGGCAGAATGGCAAAACAGGCAAACGGGTCTGTTGTTGTAAGATATGGAGACACGATGGTTCTTATTACCGCCACATCAAATTTTTTTAGCAGTCCGAATCAGGATTTTTTCCCATTACAAGTTGATTATATTGATAAAGCCTATGCTGCTGGTCGCATACCCGGTGGTTTTTTTAAAAGGGAAGGTAAACCTTCAGAAAAGGAGATATTAAGTGCCAGGTTGATAGATAGATCAATTAGACCGTTATTCCCCGATGGTTTTTTATCTGAAACTCAAATAATTGTTAATGTAATATCAAGTGATCAAAAAAACCCTGGAGATATACTTGGGATTCTTGGAGCCTCTGCTGCATTATCAATATCTAACATTCCTTTTAATGGTCCAATAGCCGGTGTAAGAGTTGGACGCATAGACAATCGATTTGTTTTGAATCCTACACTTCAGGAGCTGGAGCAGAGTCAGATGGATATTGTTGTAGCAGGGAGTGAAAATTCAGTCATAATGGTAGAAGGCGAAGCAAAGGAAATTCCTGAGGATATATTCATATCTGCTATTGAATTTGCCCAAGAAGGAATAAGGGAATTAATTAGATTTCAAAATGAATTTAGTAATTCCTTTAACGTTGATAAATATTCTTTTGAACCCAGAGTACCATCAGAAGAGTTTGTAAATCTGGTAACTGAGAAGGTGTTACCTCATTTAAATGAATGGAGAGAGAAAGCAAAAATATCTAAAAAATTAAGATCGGATAGTATAAATCAATTTATAGCTAAACTTACAGATGAACTCGCTGATCAGTTCCCTGAGGATGTAGTATTTGTTCAAACTATTGTTGAAGATATTGTGAAAAAAGATATGCGAAAACTGATTTCTGAGAAGACGATTAGACTTGACGGAAGGGGACTAAGTGACATTCGACCGATTACATGTGAGGTAGGTGTTTTACCAAGAGCTCACGGATCAAGCCTTTTTACCAGAGGAGAGACTCAAAGTCTATGTAGTGTGACTCTTGGGACGAAATTTGATGAGCAAATAATTGATGATATAGATAAAGAAATTGCTACAAAAAGGTATATGCTACATTACAATTTTCCTCCTTTCTGTGTTGGTGAAGTCAGACCCTTAAGAGGTCCTGCAAGAAGGGAAATAGGACATGGGAATCTTGCTGAAAGGGCATTGAAATTCCAGATACCTTCTGAGGAAGAGTTTCCATACACAATCAGAGTTGTATCTGACATACTGGAATCCAATGGAAGCTCATCTATGGCTACGGTGTGTGCTGGTTCTATGGCATTAATGGATGCGGGTGTACCCATTAAGAAGACAGTGGCTGGTATCGCAATGGGGCTTGTGAAAGAAAATGATGAATATTTCATTCTTTCTGATATAATAGGTGCTGAGGATCATTATGGTGATATGGATTTTAAGGTTGCTGGCACAAGGGAAGGAATTACTGCTATACAGATGGACTTAAAAATTGAAGGAATATCTCATGATATTATGAAAAAAATTCTTCATCAGGCCAAGATAGGAAGATTGAGTATAATTGATATAATGGAGCAGACAATAAGTGCTCCAAGAAGTTCAATTTCTCCTTATGCACCGAAAATTACTACTCTAAAAATAGATACAACATTAATTGGAGAGGCAATTGGACCTGGTGGTAAAAACGTTAAACATATTTTTTCGACTACGGGAGCAACAATTGAAATTGCCGATGATGGGACTGCGTTTATAAGTGGACCGACAATGGAAGCTATTGAACAAGCAAAGAAAATGTTATCCGAATCTGTAGTAAAACCTGTAGAAGGAGAAAAATATAAGGGAGTGGTGAAAAGAATAGAAAAATATGGCGCTTTTGTAGAGTTTTTGCCAGGCAAAGAAGGGTTATTACACATTTCTGAAATTGACCATAAGAGGATACCTGATATAAGTAAAATTTTAAAAGTAGGTGACGTAATTGAGGTTAAGTTAAAGAAGATAAATGGTCTGGGTAGATATGAATTGACAAGGAAGGAACTTATACCAGCGCCGGATAACCACCATCCTATGGGAAAGAGATTTCCTCATTCAGAGAATAGAAGAAAATTTAATTCCGACAAAAAAAGATTTCATAGAGAATAGTAAAATAGATGGTTTTCCCGGAAAATATTAAGCTAACGACCCTTGATAATGGTCTAAGGATTGTAACAGAAAAAGTAGATTATGTAAAGTCAGTATCCCTTGGAATATGGGTAAAAGCTGGATCGATATATGAGAATAAGGAAAATAATGGAATTTCCCACCTTATAGAACATTTATTATTTAAAGGTACAAAAAAGCGTTCTTCATTTCAAATTGCCTACGATGTAGAATCACTTGGTGGTGCTATTAATGCATTTACAACAAAGGATATAACCTGTTATTATGTAAGAACAATTGATGAACATTTATCAAACATATTTGATGTTATAACTGACATTGTTAGAAATTATGACTTAAATGATGGAAAGCTTAATTTTGAGAAAAAAGTTGTATATGAGGAGATAAAAGAATCAGAGGATGATCCATTTGAGTATCTTAATGATTGTTTTGGACTTTGTTTGTATCCTGATCATCCTTACGGTTTCCCAATACAGGGTACAATTGAAAGTGTTAAAAGAATCAGTCTGGAAGATGTGCAGGATTTCATAAGTAGATTTTATAGACCCGAAAACATAGTTGTTTCTGCAGCTGGAAACTTGGATCATGATGAAGTATTAAAATTGTCTGAAAAATTAATATTTACTACTAAAAATATAAAAGATGAGTTTAAAATACCATCATTAACTTATCCAAAGGAAAAGACTTATATTTTTAACAAAGACATAAAGCAGGCACACGTAATCCTAGGACGCAGGACATTTCCGATCTGGGATGATCGAAGGTACGTGTTGAACCTATTTAATATCATGTTAAGTGGTGGGATGAGTTCAAGATTATTTCAAAATATAAGAGAAAAATACGGTTATGTCTATTCAATCAACTCTTTTATTGATTTTTTTGATAATCAGGGTGTTTTTGGCCTTTATGCTGGAGTTAATAGTAAAAAAATAGAGAGAGTTATAGACCTTATGTATAATGAGATGGAGAAATTCATAAAGGGTGATTTGAAACACGATGAAATAAAGAAAGCAAAGGAGCAATTAAAGAGTTCGATAATTTTCTCCTTTGAGAGTATGTCATCGAGGATGAATCGTTTGGCAAAAATGTTAATATACGAGAATAAAATATACTCTATTGATGATATAATTTCTAAAGTAGAGATAATAGATATCGATGATATAGTAGAACTTTCCCGATTCCTGTATAATAAAAACGAAATGATTGAAGTAATTTTAAAAAGGTGAAATAATACTAAATTTCTCTCTATTTAACCATCCATTTCTAATTCATTTCTCTCAAACTTAATTAAATTAATTTTTGTATTGGTGAAATATAAAAATATTATAAATTGTAATTATGATAGTGTGAGGGTGAAGAAATGTTAATAGGTGTACCAAAGGAGATTAAAAAGAGTGAAAATCGTGTTTCTTTAACACCAATGGGTGTGGAGGTTTTAGTCCAGGAAGGTCATAAGGTATTGGTTGAAAAAAATGCTGGATTAGGAAGTGGGTTTGCGGATAGAGAATATGAGAAAAACGGTGCCATAATTGTAGAGACTGCAAGAGAAATATTTGAAAAAGCGGAGATGATAGTAAAGGTAAAAGAACCGCAGAAAGAAGAACTAGAGATGATAAAACCAGGGCAGATTGTCTTTACATATTTTCATTTTGCAGCCTCTGAAGAGTTGACTGTGGGTTTTTTAAAAACGGGCTCAATTGCAGTAGCTTATGAGACACTGGAGCTAGAAGATGGTACTCTGCCTCTTTTAGTTCCGATGAGCGAGGTGGCAGGAAGGATGGCGGTACAGGAGGGTGCGAAATATCTTGAAAAGGCTCAGGGTGGTAAAGGTATTCTTCTTGGCGGTGTACCTGGTGTGAAGCCAGCGGTCGTTACTATTATTGGGGGAGGTGTAGTTGGTACAAATGCAGCAAAGATGGCTGCGGGGCTTGGAGCAAATGTTTTTATACTCGACATTAATCTTGATAGGTTAAGATATCTTGATGATGTCATGCCCAAAAATGTAACCACACTTTATTCTAATCCATATAATATAAGGAGCCTTTTGTCGGATACAGATCTTTTAATAGGTGCTGTTTTAATAGTTGGGGGTAAAGCACCGAAACTTGTAACTAGGGATATGTTAAAATTAATGAGAAAGGGGTCTGTAATTGTAGACGTTGCAGTAGACCAGGGAGGATGCATAGAAACAACCAGACCAACTACTCATGATGATCCAGTATATGTTGTTGACGGTATACTACACTATTGTGTTGCTAATATGCCAGGTGCTGTTCCCTATACTTCGACGATTGCTTTAACTAATGCAACATTTCCCTACATTAAATTGCTGGCAAATAAAGGCATTATCAATGCTCTTAAAGAATCGCGTGAGCTACGTACGGCTTTAAATATTTATAGAAGTAAAATAACCCATCCTAATGTTGCAAAATCTTTTTATCTTGATTATATTGAACCCGAGAAAGCAATTTTGGAGGATAACAATAGTAAATCGAGTATTAGTTTATCATAAAATAGATTATATAAGAGAAATCGGTTTTAACAACATAAAGCCAGAGCAATTTCGTTTCCAGATAAAAATGTTAAAAGAGAGGGGATATATATTTAAAAATATCTCTCAACTGAATGATGACGGTGAAATATCTATTAACTTTGACGATTCATACCAGTGTATTTATAGAAATGCTTTCCCTATATTACAGGAAATGAATATCCCAGCTACTTTTTTTGTTATTACTGATTATATAGGTAGAAAAAATATGTGGGATGTAAAATTATCAAAAGACAGAGCAAAACATTTAGACGATTTGCAAATAAAGGAATTAATAAGATACGGATGGGAATTAGGTTCACATACAAGAAGCCATCGTTGTTTGACATTACTCGCACGAGATGAACTGATTAAAGAAATAAAATTGTCTAAGGAGGAATTGGAGAATCGATTTGGTGTTAAAGTAAGGTCTTTATCTGTACCTTTTGGTAGATTAAACCAGAGGGTTATAGAACTTGCTCTGGAGTTTGGTTATGAGAAAATTTGCGGATTTTTCCCTTTTAAATACTATTTCAACGGAGTTAATAAATTCATTGTTCCAAGGATAGCAGTATATTCAGTAGATAATATAGGAAATATTGTAAATAAAATCTCCAGTGATCGGAAGAGATTGTTTTTTGAAGTTTTAAAGCAGAATGTTATAAATTTCTGTGCAAATGGAACTATTTTAACGAAATCAATTAGCTAATGAAAATACTTGACAGAACGGTTAATTATGGCTATAATATTAAAGTTTTAGTTTAAGTGCTATTGAAATTCGTTTGAGGTATGGTTAGAACGATTAAGAAACTTTATTATTCAATTGGTGAGGTAAGCAAGATTACTGGATTGAAGCCACACGTTCTAAGGTATTGGGAGTCGGAATTTTCTCAATTATCTCCAGCAAAAAATAGAGCCGGTAATCGTATATATAGAGAAAAGGATATAGAATTAATCCATCTAATCAAAAACCTATTATATGAAAAAAAATTTACAATAGAAGGAGCAAAAAAATATTTAAAGGAAATGAAGAGAAATGTTTCAATATCATCGGTTGATGTTAGTAAAGAAGAGTCTCTATCAAAAAAAAGAATTTTGGAAGTATTACAAAAAATTAAATTAGAGTTGATAGAAATAGCAAATTTGTTAGATAAAATTGATATATAATTTTTAAATTTGCTATAGCTTTTTGTTATATGAATACGGAGCGTGGCGCAGTCAGGATAGCGCACCTGAATGGGGTTCAGGAGGTCGTCGGTTCGAATCCGACCGCTCCGACTAGTATTTCTTTCTATGGTATCAAAAGTTGGAATTTTATCATATTTGCAAGGATATAAATAAAGTAATCAGTGGTAAAGAAGGGGATAATTATTTAATCGTAGAGTTTACAAATGAGATAGATTACGAAACAATTGAAAAGAGGATTTCCAGTATCAAAGAGATTTATAAAGAATCAAAAATAGGACTCTATTTTAATTGTTTTGAAAATGAGTCCTTATATCAGAAAAGTTCATTTTATTCACCCGTTAATTATAGAGGTATTAATTATATACCTAAAAATAGTTATCATCCAGTTTGTCCAAACTATCCTGAGGTGAGAGAAAATTTTTATTCTTTTTTAGAAAAAGCTCAAATTATCAGACCTGATGTAATTTATTTTGACAATCTTGGATATCCTTTTGACTGGATAAATGACCCATTGGATGTTAAGGACCCGATGCCAAGGTATTGTTATTGTCCCTATTGTCTTGTCGGATTTTCCAGTGTTGTTGGAAAAATTATCTCAAATGAAGAACAAATGATGGATTATATGGAGGAATGGTTGGAATGGAGAATAACTACAATATCCAATCTGGTTAGTGATATAAGAGAGTATTATGGAGGCAAGGCAATTATATCACTGCTTCCTCTATTTTTGATCGATATACCCTTTGTTACAGGACAGGAAATTTTTGGGTTTCTGGGGAAAAATTTTTATTTGTCAACAAAGTTTTTTATCTGGGATAGGAAAAGGATTATTGGATGGTATAAAAATATTTTGGAGCAGATTAATATTGAAATCCCAAAGGAAAAATTTCTGTTTAGTGTAAGAATAACAGATATTGAAAAGTTGTGGAGAATGGTTCCTAATATCGAAAATTATCATGGTGTTGTAGTATTTGATTGATTATAAGTATTATAAATAATTCTTTTCACTAACACGATTAAACAATTTCTTGACAATGTAGTTTATTAAATTCTATGTTATGAATGTTTATTTAAATTAATATATGATCAGGTTCGTTAAGTATGCCCAAGAGACGAGGTCTTATATATAAATTTTTTATAATATTAATTCTTTTTATAGCTGTTGCTGCTGGATATTATGTTTTTAAAAAGAGACCAGAAAAAAACATAAGGAAAATACTTTATCGAGATTATATAAATATTATAAGCTATAACATTAATCATGCAATTGGAACTGATGGTAATTATAGTATTTCAAGAATTATAAGAGCTCTAAGACGTAAGCCTTCTGATTTAATATTTTTATTTGATGTTGATTATAAACTGGGTAGAACTTTTTATGATGATCAAGCTAGAATAATAGCTGCAAACCTAGGAATGGAGTTTACATTTGGAAAGCTTATAGAACATGATGGTGGATGGAACGGTTTTGCTATTCTTACCAGATATCCAATAGAGTTTTCGGAATTACAGGTAAATAAGGAAGGTAACAACATCACCTACGGCATACTTCATGCGACTACAAAAATAGGATATAAAAAAATTCATTCTTATGGCATCTATTTCTTAGGTGATTCGTCCTCTTTTCATGACGATTTTAAGAAAATAATTGATTTGATTATGAAAAGAGGAATTAATAATTATATCGTTGCTTCAACATGTTTTAAGAATCCTCCAGATGATAAAATAATGAGTGACATGTCTTATTATCTATACGAAATGAGTTCAGCCAGAATTGATGCTGAAAGTGTTGACTATGTAAATGATTTAGTGAATATAATGAACTTTATTTATATAAATGATTATTTTGAGCCCGTGGAGTTTTTGATTATGAATGAAGATATAGCTCAGGAGGCGAGTGATTATTCCCCAATCTGGGCAAAAGTAAAAATAAAAATAGAATAAAAATATGGGAAAAATGAGATCCAGGGTTGTCATTATTGGATGTGAAGGATATAATTTTAATAAGCTTGTTTCCAAGATTCATTACGGTATTGAGCTTGCAGGTGGGGTTGAGAGGTTTTTTAAAAAAGGAGAGAAGATTTTACTAAAGCCAAATCTATTAAAAGCATCTTTACCTGAAAAATGTGTTACTACCTATCCATTGTTTTTTAAAGCAGTGGCAAAAGTACTGAGGGATTTTGGTGTTCAGTTGGTGTATGGTGACTCTCCTGGATTTGGAAAACCAGAAAAAGTTGCTCAGAGAGCGGGACTTAAAGAAGTTGCTGATGAGATGGGAATTCCTTTTGTTGACTTTGAAAATGGTAAAGAGGTTTTTGCTTCTAATACTTATAGGAGTAAGAGATTATTTATTGCCAATGGTGTACTTGAAGCAGATGGTATCGTAAGCTTACCTAAATTTAAAACTCACCAGTTGACAGGGATTACCTGTGCTGTAAAGAATCAGCTTGGTTGTATTCCAGGCTTGAAAAAAGCTGAGCTTCATGTCATTTTCTCCAATCCTGAGAGTTTTTCTCAAATGCTTATAGATTTAAACCTAATAATAAAGCCTCGATTATATATCGTTGATGCTATTGATGCAATGGAAGGTAATGGTCCTGGAGCTGGTAAAAGATACAATCTTGGGCTAATAGTAATTTCTGACGATCCGGTTGCTATTGATTCCGTGTTATCTTATATTGTTAACATTGATCCGCAAGAAATTCCGACCAATAAATGGGGAGAGATTCTTGGTCTTGGTGTATCAAGGTTAGAAGACATTGAAGTAATAGGAGATTCTATAGAAAACTTTAGAACATTAAGCTTTAATACAAGCAGTGTTTCTAGAATTGGAATGGGTAATTTAGCAAGTATTCCGTTTCTAAGGAGATTATTAATAAGGAAACCTGTGGTTGATCACAATAGATGTAAAAAGTGTGGGATTTGTATTAACCAGTGTTCGGTAGACC
Organism: Candidatus Neomarinimicrobiota bacterium; assembly: GCA_017656425.1. NCBI lineage: Bacteria > Pseudomonadati > Fidelibacterota > Fidelibacterota bacterium. The sequence continues at coordinate 118,831 of JACDNV010000007.1, forward strand.
CAAAAGCAATTAATTGGGTGTCCAAGAACGGGGAAAAATTTTTGAGATTTGATTATAATTTGTGTATTGGGTGTTTTTGCTGTCAGGAAGCTTGTCCCTTTGACGCAATATACGTTAAAACCCCGATATTGAACAGGATTCTAGATTGGATTGGTTGAATAGGAAGTATTTATGGTCTTGTATTATGTTATTATTGGGTTAATATTTTTAACTATTTTTATAGTTTCATTACTATTTCCTGAATTTGTGAAAAATCTAATGAAATACATTATAAAAAGGGAATTTTTTATACCAATTGGAATTGCTGAAATAATATTGGGACTTGGGATATTATATTTTAGACACCGGACTAAACTAAAGATATTTATCCTCATTATAGGTTTATTTTTGTTTATAGATGGTGTAATGTATTTGATTTCTGGTGAAAGAGTAAGGAAGTCCTATAGTAGATTCCTTGAAGAGGGTGACAGAATATTTAGATTCTACTTTTTATTCATTGGAATAATAGGATTGGGATTAATTTTAGCTGGATTTTATTGATATTTTTAAAGATTATATGAATTGTAAAAGGGTATGAATTTTTATAAATTAAGTAATTGTTTTTTGAATGGCGACGTACCCAAGTGGCTAAGGGAGCGGTCTGCAAAACCGCGATTCGCCGGTTCGAATCCGGCCGTCGCCTCTTGGGTTGACATTTGCCGAGGTGGCGGAATTGGTAGACGCAAGGGACTTAAAATCCCTCGGGGTTTTTACTCCGTGCGAGTTCGAGTCTCGCCCTCGGCACTAAAACCTTGGAAAAACTTAGTCATTCATGTAATTTTATTAATACCAAAGAAAATTAGGATTTAATTTTTACTTATATAAATGTAAATTAGTATTGTATATGATTTTGGTGAATTATGAAGAGATGGATAATAATTGGTTTGCTATTATTTGAATGTGTTTACATAGCTAAGGCAGATGAAAAATTTGAATTGAAGACGAGGAGAAATGTTTTTGGTGTAAATGCTGGTATATATCAATATGGAACAGGTATAGGTTTATTCTATGATTATGTTTTAAAGAAAGGGTGGGTACTTGAACCATTTCTTTCATTTATAATAGTTAGGGATGAGATCGATATCCCTTATTATGATTATTATTATATGACATATGTTCAGAGGGGAGATGCGAAGAGACTAAACTTCTTACCTGTGATGGTGGGTATTAAAAAATATCTATTTATAAATAAATTAGAAGGCAATTTTAAACCACATGCTTGCTTTGCTGGCGGTGCAGTAGTTTATTTTGACCCTCCGAACATTTATGATTTTGTTGAAAGAATAAAAAAGATGAGAACTGGTATCTCGCAAGGGATTGAGTCGTATATTGGTGTTGAGTTTTTGAGCATGTTCGGTGGAGTAATATCGATAGATCTTGGATACCAGGCTTATTTTTTTAACAAAAAATTAGAGGGTAGTAGGGTATATAGTGGAATGTTTGTTAAATTCCAATTCGGTAGATAGTCTAAATGCATGACTTTCTATTTTACTCTGATGATATTGACCTTAAGAATAAAAGGTTAATTTTGAAAGGTGATGAATTCAAACATGCCTTTAAAATTTTAAGAAAAAAGGTAGGAGACACTTTAACTATATTTGATGGTTTGGGTGTGAAATACAAGGTGTTAGTGAATAAGATCGAAAAAAATAGAGCGATTTGTAGTGTTACCGATATTTTTACTTGTAATGAGGTGTATCCTGAATTACAAGTTGGAGTTGGATTGCTAAAATCTAAGGCTATGGTAGAGGTTATAAAGGATTGTAGCGCACTTGGTATTTCGGAAATATTGTTATTTAGATCTAAAAATTCGGTAGTGAAGGAGGTAAACTTAGAAAGATTAAAGAAAATCTCTATTGAATCTGTAAAACAATCAAATGGGTTTAGAATTCCAGCTATAAAGTATATGGACAGATTTGACGCATGTTTAAAAGAAATGTCAGAAGATGGATTAAAGCTTATAGCGGATATGGATGGGGAAGTTGCAATTAGTAGTATCTTTGACAAGGACGGTCTCCCGGAAAAAGTGTGTATATTGTTTGGTCCTGAAGGGGGATTTACAAAAGAAGAGATAGAAAAAGCAAAAGACTTTGGTTTTGAGACAGTGAAATTAATTGATAGGAGATTGAGAACTGAGTTAGCAATAATCACTGCAGTTTCATATATTTTATACAGTTATTATTAGGAGGCAAAAATTGGATAAAGAATGTATCTTTTGTAAAATAGTGGATAAAGAGATCAAAGCGGGTATAGTTTACGAAGATGATGAAATTATTGCGTTCAAAGATATTAATCCAAAGGCACCTGTACATATTTTAATAATTCCCAAGTCTCATATCCCTTCTATTAATGATATTAACGAAACCGATTATCTTGTACTGGGGAAGATGTTTGGTGTTGCCAAAAAAGTAGCTGTTGATAATGGTATATCAGAATCCGGTTACCGATTGGTTGTAAATTGTAAGAGGAATGCAGGACAAGAGGTTTTTCATATTCATATGCACCTTTTAGGTGGGCGTAAAATGAGATGGCCTCCTGGTTAGGGATATGTATATTTCAAAGTTAAATATATTTGGATTCAAATCTTTTTATAAAAAATCGGAAATCGATTTCGATAGAGGGATCACCGCAATTGTTGGTCCAAATGGATGTGGAAAATCGAATATAGTCGATGCGATTAGATGGGTGATAGGAGAGCAAAAACCGACGGTTCTTCGTGTAGATAAAGGTACGGATGTAATTTTTAACGGTACGGAAAAGGTCAAGCCTTTAAACCTTGCTGAAGTATCATTGGTAATTCATAACGAAAGTGGTAAAATTCCGATAGCTCTTTCTGATATAGTAATTACGCGAAGAATGTATCGAAGTGGTGATAGTGAATATTTAATTAATAACCATGTTTGCCGTCTTAAGGATATAAATGATCTTTTTATTGATACTGGAATGGGGGCAAATGCCTATTCCATCATGGAATTGAAGATGGTTGAGGAGATTTTAAGTGAAAATCCCGAAGAGAGAAAACAGTTATTTGAAGAAGCAGCAGGAGTTAATAAATACCGAATACAAAGGAAATCTGCTCTGAGGAAACTGGAGGCTACTGAAAATGATCTATTGCGTTTAAGTGATATTATCCAGGAAGTAGAATCTAAGGTTAGAAAGCTTCGTTCACAACTAAAAAAATATGAAAAGTATCGTGATTATACAAAGAAGTTAATTGAATCAGAAATTTTATTAACCTCAAGGAAGATAATAGCTATTCGTTCATCAATTGATCCTCTTAAGGAGAGGCTGAATTCACTAATTGGAGATAGAGATAAGCTTGAGGTGGAAATAAGCCAGAATGAGGAAAAACTGAAAGAGAAGGAGGCTCTATTAAATAGCCTTGAAAATGAACACTTGCAATATATTGAGGACCGAAATTCCATAATGGAGAATAAATCTGAATTGGAAAAAGAACTTGTGTTGTTAAGAGAGAAATTGAAAAATATTGAGTTGAATATTGATAGGGAAAATAATGAGATGAATTCTCTAAGGTCCGAAATATTGAAAAGAAAACAGGAAAACGAAGTTTTAAGCAAAAAGATACAGGATGTAAGGAAAAGTATTGCCAATAACCAGAGTAGACATTCGATTAAGGAAAAGGATCTTGAAAAGCTTAGTAACATATATGAAAACCTTAGAGAGAAGCTTACGGAATTGAAAGATAAGAAATTTTCGCTAATGAGAGAAAGAAGTGAAATCCAGGAAAGGATAAAGAATCTTCGAGAAAATATCACTACCCGAGAAAATGAAAATAAAGGAATTGAAGAAAGAATCATTAGAGACGAGGAGAAGTTAAAGAATATTTCTTCTGATGTTAAGAGGCTTTCTGAAAAAGTTGCAAAGTTGCAAAATGCTCTTGGAAATTATATATCTGCACAAAATCAGGAGAGAAATAGACTTGATAAGCTAATAAAAAAAGAGGAAATCCTGACTAAAAAGTTGAATCAGACAAAAGTGGAGATAGAGAGTATAGGAGAAAAAATAGAGTTTTATGATAAATTAATTGAAAATATAGGCTCTGATAATGAGTTGCTGAATGTACTGCTGAAAAATCAAAAAGGGACATCGGGTTTTAAGGGAGCATTATTTGATTTAATTGATGTTGATCAGGGATATCGTCATCTGATAGAAATAGTACTTGGTGATATTGAGAACATTATCGTTGTGAAGGATTTGAAAAATATTTTAGATAAAATAAATAACATAGAAGATTCGCTTAAGGGTAAGGTTACCATACTAACTGAAGAATTAGTGCGAAAAGATAAAAGTAAAAAGGTTAGTGACGAATTTGTACCGATTTTAAATTTTATTAAATCAACTCCGGATGCAAGTAAAGTTGTATCGTATATTTTTGGAAATATTTATATAGTTAATGATGATGTATTCGATAAAATAGCATCAAAAGCAGAATATCATGGTGTTGGCCTCTTATCGAAATCTGGGAAGTACAAGAGGCCGGATGATTCAATAATAGTAACTAAGGGTTATAAAAAAGAGAACGTTCTAATTGGAAGAAAAATGGTTTTGAATAGATTAAGGGAGAAGCTGGATATACTCAAAACGAGATACGATGCTCAGCAATCAGATTTGGAAGAAGTTGTTGAAAATAAGAAAAATTCCCAGCTTGTATTAAAACAGATTGATTCTAAAATAAAAGAAATAGATATAAAGCTAAAAGAAAGTAGAGAAAGGTTGAATAAATTACATATAGAAAACGGGAAACTTACATCATCAATTGATGCATTAAATGACAGTCTAATGGCTAACAAGGTTGCTATAGATTCTTTTAAGAGTAGATTGAAAAAAGAGTTGGAAATAATTGAGGAATTCGATAAAAAAATAAAAGCGCTGGAGGATGAAATAATTGAAAAAGAACAAAGCTTTTCAGAAGTGAGTAATGAATATGAAAATATTTCCAACGAAATCTCTGAGCTAAAAATAAGTCTTGTTAATCTGAAAAATGATCTTGAAAATCTTGAACGGAGATTTGAGGTAAATAAACGTTTTCTAAGTAGTTCTGATGACCGATTAAAAGAAATTATAGATAGAATAGAAATATTAAATGCTGATAAAGAGTCAATTGGTAAGAATATTGAAGAAAGGTCAGCTTTGGTCGAGGATGTTGATGGTAACTTCTCAAAGGTGCAGCGAGATATAAAAGATATTGAGAATAAAATTAGAAATATAAAGGAAGAAACCAGTAGCATTAATATGAGGCTTTATAAATTTAGACATCAAAGAGATAGATTAATCGAAGAAATAAAGAAAACTGAATTGGAAATAAGAGAACTTGAAAGTAAGGAAAATGAGCTCCGAACTGTAATAAGGGAGAAATACAAAAGAGAGATTGATATAGATAATATTAATGAGGATATTTCAGTAGAACAGATAGAAAGGAACATAGAGCGGTATAAAAGAGAGCTGGAGATACTTGGTTCAATAAATCTTAGTGTGGAAGAAGAATACAAGTCTGAGAGTGAAAGATTAAAATTTTTGAAAGAACAAATGAATGATTTAATCAAGTCTGGGGAAAGTTTGAAGAATATTATTGCTGAGATAGATAAAGTGGCTAGGGAACAATATTTATCAGTATTCAGGAAAATTCAGGTGAATTTTGAAGAAACATTTAAAGCATTTTTTGGTGGTGGAACCGCTGAGCTAAGACTTGAAGGTGGCGATGATCCATTAGAATCGAAGGTAGAAATTTACGCCTGTCCTAGAGGCAAAAAGCTTCAGTCTCTAAAAATGTTATCTGCAGGTGAAAAAGCTTTAACGGCTATTTCTCTACTATTCGCTATATATCAGGTGAAACCAAGTCCTTTTTGTGTACTGGATGAGGTAGATGCTCCGCTTGATGATGAAAATATTAAAAGGTTTGCTAATGTGATAAAAACATTTTCCAAAAACACACAATTCATTATAGTAACACATAACAAATTAACAATGAACATGGCGGATGTTCTATATGGGGTCACTATGCCCCAACATGGTATTAGTCAGATTGTATCTGTTAAAATGAAGTAAAAGGTCAATAATGAGAAAGTTAATAATATACATTCTATTAATATTTTCCAATCTTCTTTCCCAAGTTTTTGATATGGATTGTGCAGTCTTTAAAGGAGATGAAAACGTATCAGTGATTGAAGTGATCTTACTTATCCCACGGAATATTTTTAAGTTTGTTCGTTCTGATGATGGTTTTTATAGGGCTGACGTAGAGATACGAGTTGCTCTCAGTAAAGATGATACAGTTAAAGCGTGGGATATGTGGCGTATTGTTGATAAAACAGATGATACTACAAAGATTAAAGCTTCTCAAAAAATCCCTGAAATGACAACATTAACAATAGAGCCAGGTGAATATGAGTTGTATGGCGTAATAATAGATATGAACAAGAATATAAAATATGTGAGAAAGGAAAAAGTTAATATCCGGTCATTTGCATCGAGAGAACCAATTATTAGCGATATTGAGCTTTGTTCGTCAATAAGTAAGACGGAGAGTAAAAATAAATTTTCTAGATATTTTGGATATGATCTTGTTCCAAATGCAAGTTCTGTATTTGGGCTTCATGCGCCAATATTGTATCCCTATTGCGAAATTTATAATATAAAATTTGGTGAAAATTATAGAGACCAATATTCCATTAATTACCAGATTTTAGATATAAATGACAATATTATTCAAGATTATGGGATAGTTAAAAAGAATAAACCTGGTAATTCTGTAGTAGAAATTGGTAGTGTTAATGTGAGCAGTTTAAGAAGTGGAATATATAAATTAAAAATAAGTTTTATCGATGAAGGTGATACAATATTCGCGGTGAAAAAATTTTACGTTGTAAATGAAACAGAAGAGAAAAATGTGGAACAGCTACTTGTGGATTTTATGTATTCAGGTATGAGTGAAGAAGAACTTGACAGGATATTTGGGCCTCTTAAATATATTGCAACTGATAACGAAATAAAGAGGTATAAGAAGGCTAATATAGAGGGGAAAAGGCAGATTCTTATTCATTTTTGGGATAGCCGAGATCCTGATCCAACAACTGAGGTTAATGAGGCAAAATTGGAATTTATGAAGAGGCTGGAGTATGCCAATACTAATTTCGGGAATGCTTATACAGAAGGCTGGAAAACAGATATGGGACGTATAATAATTCAATATGGTTTCCCATCAGAAATAGAAAGGTATCCGAGTTCAATGGAGTTGAAACCGTATCAGATTTGGCACTATTATAATGTTGAAGGCGGGGTGGTATTCATATTCGTTGATAAATCAGGTTTTGGTGTTATGGAACTTGTTCATTCTACTGCCAGGAAAGAGATCCATGATGAAGAATGGCAGCGATGGATAAACCAATAAATAGGAGGTGATATATTCATGGGATTTAGATTAGGAGTTGATTTAGGCGGTACGAAGGTAAGTGTGGGACTGGTTAATAATGGCAGAATAATCGGTGATACAGAGAGATTCCTTGTTGCCGAATGTAAGGACGCCGATGATCTTGTAGAATCAATGGTTAGATCAATGGAGCAGATTCTTAAAAGGGAAAGGATAAAGTGGGAAGACATTGAAATTATCGGTATTGGATCACCGGGTCCACTTGACCCATACACTGGGGTTGTTTTAAATACTCCAAACCTTGTTATGTTAAGAAATTATCCACTGGGTCCAAGCGTGAAAGATTTGACTGGCGTAGAAACAATTATAGATAACGATGCAAATTGTTTTACACTGGGTGAACAAATAGCAGGAAAAGCAAGAGGAATGGATTATGTGATTGGCGTTACCTTAGGTACTGGTTATGGACTTGGATTTGTATATAAAGGCAAAATTTATAGAGGGGCTACAGGGACAGCTATGGAATATGCTCTTTCCCCTTATAAGGATGGGGTATTTGAAGATTATATTTCGGGAAGAGGTTTGAATAAAATTTACAAAGAGCTATATAATAAGGATTTGACTCCTACACAGATATATTCCGAAGCAGAAAAAAATAATCCAAAGGCATTAAAAGCATGGGAAGAGTTTGGCAAACATTTGGGGTTTTCGCTTATCTATCTTGTAAATGTCCTTGATCCGCAAATTATAGTCATTGGTGGTTCTGTATCAAGAGGATATAGATTTTTTTATGAGTCTATGCAAAGTGAATTATATAATAGAATTCACGACAAACCACGTGAGACGCTTAAAGTAGAGTTAAGTACACTCGGTGAGGCAGCCGGCATTATAGGATCATCGGCATTGAATCCACTTTAGATGTTTAGTTCTATAATAAAAGGTCTTATTGGCTTTTTATATCCTCCATTTTGTATTTGTTGTGGAAAAAGTATAAATACATCTTTTGAGAAAGTTTGTAATAATTGTTGGGAAGGCTTGCAAAAAATCGATGGCTATAGACCGCCAAAAAAAGTCTATGTGAATTATCTTGAAGATGCTATTTCCTGTTTTGTTTTTGATACGACTCTCAAGAAATTAATTCATTTTATGAAGTATAATAAGTTTAAATCTATTGGATTCAGACTGGGATTCTTAGCAGGTGAAGAGATAAGAAGTAATTTATCATGGTTAATGAGCTACGATCTTCTAATCCCGATCCCCCTAAATTCGGTTAAAAAGAGAGAGAGAAGTTATAATCAGTCAGAGCTCATCGCTAATGGTATCTCTGCTGTAACAGGTCTTCCAGTGAATAATAAATTATTAGTAAGAAAGAAATATACAATGTCTCAGACTAATCTTGATTTACATGAAAGGAAAATCAATGTGGAGGATGCTTTTAAGGTAGAAAAGGAGAAACATTCAATAGAAAATAAGAATATAATACTTGTTGATGACGTAATTACCACCGGTGCTACTTTGAATTTTGCTGCCAAAGAACTTGTGGAATCAGGGGCAGAAAAAGTGATAGGGTTTGCTGTAGCTTCTCCGCTAATGCTATAAATAACTTATATCTTTCTTAAAATTGGAAAAGAAGAATTAAAAGAATAAATTTTATATGTTGAAAGGGGGTGAAATAATGCTTAGAGTTGCAACCATTGAAGATATAAAAGAAGGAAAGGTAACAGATATATATTTTAAAAGGACCGAAAGAATTTTAAGAGAAAAGGGTATAGATAAAGAGGTTGTCGTAGAATTTACTGCGAAGTCACTGCCAAACGATTACAGCTGGGCGATTTTTTCGGGTTTATCAGATGTATTGAGCTTAATGGAAGGGAAATCGTTAACAATAGAAGCAATTCCTGAGGGAAGTATTTTCATTCCTGATACTCCTGTAATGAAAATAAAAGGTAGATATCTGGATTTTGGAAAATATGAAACAACAATTCTTGGGTTAATCTGTCAGGCTTCTGGTATTGCAACTCAGTCAGCCAGGTTTTATAAAGCAGCTAAAGGTAAGCCGATACTTTCTTTTGGTACAAGAAGAATGCATCCAAGTATTTGTACAATAATAGACAGAAACGCATATATAGGAGGTTGCTCAGGAATTTCTACGAGTTTTTCTGCCGAAGTGTTAGGTATTGAGGCAACGGGGACAATACCTCATGCTTTGGTATTACTTGTAGGAGATACTGTTGAAGCAATAAAATGTTTTGATGATGTAATACCAGTAAATGTGCCTCGAGTTGCTTTGATTGACACCTTTAACGATGAAAAATTTGAAGCTATAAGAGTAGCTGAAGCATTGGGTGACAAGCTCTACGCTATAAGACTTGATACGCCTTCATCAAGACGTGGAAATTTTAAAAAAATATTGGAAGAGATAAGGTGGGAACTCGATATCAGAGGATATAAAGATGTTAAAATTGTAGTTTCAGGAGGTTTAAGTATAGATGATGTATCTGAATTGAGTGGTATTGCTGATATGTTCGGTGTCGGAACCAGTATCAGCAATGCACCGGTAATTGACTTTGCTATGGATATTGTTGAAATAGGAGGTGAAAAGATTTCGAAAAAAGGGAAAAAGTCTGGTAGTAAGGATGTCTATATAGGTAATAATCCATTAGATTTGAGTGTTTATCCCTCAGATTCCGATAATATTGAAAAAAATCTTACTAAACTAAACATCGAATATATAAGAGATGGCCGGATAGTGCATTCTGTCCCCGATGATTTTGAAATAAGAAAGTATGTTTTAAAACAGATTTCTGAATTAGAACTGTAGAAACATGGAACATTTAAAATATAAATTAATTAATCATTCGTCGGATATTGGAATTAATGTATTTGGTAAAAGTTTGGCAGAACTATTTGAAAACGGAGGTTATGCTCTTTTTGATTTGATAACAGATATAACGGATGTGGACCCAAAAATAGATCGTGAGATGAGAATTAAAGCAGAACAGATAGATCTATTGTTTCACGATTGGCTTAGTGAATTATTATTTTTATTTTATGCAGAAAATATGCTCTTTAAGCAATTTAAATTTAAGAAGCTTGATTACCATAGCCTCGAAAGTGTGATAAGTGGAGAGGTCTTTGACCCAATGAGGCATATTGTTAAGAGAGAGATAAAAAGCGTTACTTATCATAAACTTGAGGTTAAAAGGGTAGGTGGATTGTGGAGGTCCACTGTAATATTTGACGTATAATTTTAGGGGACTAATAATGGAAAACAGAGATTTAAAAAAGATAAATGAATTTACATGGGAAATCCCAAAAGAAGCTGGTATGCATGTGCCGGGCAGGATTTATGCCAGCGAGAAGCTATTGAAGCAAATTTTGAAGGATGAAAGCATAAAACAAGTAAAAAATGTTGCCTATTTACCAGGGATAGTTGGATATTCAATGGCAATGCCAGATATTCATTGGGGATATGGGTTCCCTATTGGAGGTGTCGCAGCTACGGATGTAAACAATGGGGTAATTTCACCGGGAGGTGTAGGATATGATATTAATTGTGGTGTTCGTCTAATAAGGACTAATCTGGAATATAGTGATATTCAGGATAAAATTGAACATATTATAAGTGATTTATTTAGCGCTATACCAACTGGAGTAGGTTCACATGGAGCCATAAAAAAACTGTCGAAGCAGGAGGTGAGGAAAGTACTTTTGGAAGGGGCTGAATGGGCGGTTAAAAATGGCTATGGTAAATCTGAGGATTTAAAATTTATAGAGGAAAAGGGTAAGATCCATGATGCCGATCCAGATGTTGTTTCCAATAAAGCATATGAAAGAGGAGCTCCTCAGCTCGGGACACTTGGTTCAGGTAATCATTTCGTAGAGCTATCTGTAGTGGCTGATATTTATGACAGTAAATCCGCAAATATTTTGGGTTTGTGGAAAGATCAGGTAGTGTTTTTAATCCATACTGGTTCGAGAGGCTTAGGATACCAAATTTGTGATGATTATTTAAGAGTTACAATTAATGCAGTAAGAAAATATGGAATAAATATCCCAGATCGTCAGCTTGCTTGTGCTCCTATCCAATCAAAAGAAGGACAGGATTATCTCTCAGCAATGAGGGCAGCTGCCAATTTTGCTTTTTCCAACAGGCAGGTTATATCATCACTTATAGAAAACCAATTATTAAAAAGTCTAAATATATCTCCTGTTGATCTAGGGTTTCAATTAATATGGGATATTGCGCATAATATAGCAAAAATAGAAGAACATGAATGGAAGGGAAAGAATGTAAAAGTTTGTGTGCATCGGAAAGGAGCAACTCGTGCATTTGGTCCTAATTCACCTGATTTGCCTGATATTTATAAGTCTATAGGTCAGCCTGTTTTGGTTCCCGGAGATATGGGTACTGAGTCCTATATCTGTGTCGGAACACAACGAGCAATGGAGGAAACATTTGGTAGCTCATGTCACGGTGCTGGTCGAGTGCTATCACGAAGGCAGGCAAAGATTGAAAGCGGTAAAGTTGATTTGAATAATGAATTGAAAAAATATGGAATTTACGTTCTGGCAGATTCTCGTGGTACTATAGCGGAAGAAATGCCACATGCCTATAAGGATGTAGGTGAAGTAGTTGACACGATGCATAAGACCGGGATTATTAAGAAGGTAGCACGCTTGAGACCATTAGGTGTAATAAAAGGATAGGGGGAAATTTTATGAGAACAAAGACAATTGGATTGGTTGCTCATGATAACAGAAAAAAAGATCTAGTAGAATGGTTCAACTTTAATATTGAAACTCTTATTAGGCATAAATTTGTGTGTACTGGCACTACAGGAACTCTTTTAAAAAAAGAGGTGGAAAAAAGGTTTGGCAGTAATTTCAATTTTGAAGATAAATTTACAATTCTAAAATCAGGTCCTTTAGGAGGCGATCAGCAGCTAGGTTCGATGATTGCTGAAGGTAAAATAAATATATTGATCTTCTTGTGGGACCCAATGGAGCCAATGCCTCACGATGTGGATGTAAAAGCGCTTTTAAGACTGGCGACGTTATATAATATACCTATTGCATGTAATAGATCAACAGCAGACTTCATCATATCATCTCCTCTTTTTGAAAGTGATTATAAGCCAATTATAAAAGATTACACAAGTTATTTAAAAAGGAGAGTTGATTTAAACTAAAATGATTTGTGAAAAAGTCGACAGTGTTAATGGATTAATTATATAAATACATTGAATACAATTTAAAAACAAATTTACTTATACGTATTTTTTTTATAATATTTGGTCGATTTTATTCAGTGAAGAAGGATTCTCGAATTTTGGTTTGAAAGGAGTAGTAGTATGAGGGAAATTAATGTTGGGATACTTGGAGCAACTGGTATAGTAGGTCAGTCTTTCGTTTTTCTTCTAAGCAGGCACCCATATTTTAGGATAAAAAAACTTATAGCATCGGGAAAAAGAGATGGTATGCTGTATGGTGATACGGTTAAATGGATGTTACCTGTAAACTATACAGAAGAAGTCAATAAAATTAGGCTTTATTCAATTGATAGGTTTATGAAGGAGAATGATAGGCCAGAAGACGTTAGAATCTTATTTAGTGCATTGCCGGCAGAAGTTGCAAGAGAAGTTGAACCAATATTACGAGAAAGGGGGTTTTATATATTTTCCAATGCAAGTGCTATGAGATATGAAGAAGATGTTCCAATTCTGATACCTGAGGCAAATGCTGATGATATTAAAATGATAGAAAGACAGGGATATCCTGATAAGGGATTTGTGGTTACGAATGCTAATTGTTCTACAACAGGACTTGCTGTAGCTTTGGCTCCTTTAAGGAAGTTTGGAATTAGAGAGGTTTTTATTTCCACCTACCAATCAATTTCTGGAGCAGGATACCCCGGATTATCAGCTCTTGATATTATGAATAATGTTCTTCCTTTTATAAATGGTGAAGAGGAGAAAATTATTAAAGAAACAAAGAAAATATTATCTATTGATCCTGAAATATTCCCTTATTGTATTAGGGTACCGGTTGATTTTGGTCATTTGGAAGTAGTATGGGTAAAATTTGATAATGATGTGGATGTTAAGGATGTTATCCATCAGTGGGATGAGCTGAAAGGCGAGAAGTTTGATATACCTACAATGCCCAGGAATCCGGTACAATACCTTAATGATGAGATGATGCCGCAACCTATGCTTGCATTCAAAGGAGAAATTCCAGGAATGGTAGTATTTACTGGCAGGGTCAAGAAGGAAAATGATAGGGTTGGTTTTGTTTTGCTCGTAAATAATATCGTAAAGGGAGCTGCCGGCGGATCAATACAAAATGCTGAAATATTCGTAAAAAATTTTTGGGGGTAAGGCAATTGGACAAAATAGTGGTAAAATTTGGTGGCTCGAATTTTAAGAATAAAGATGATATAACCAAGCTGATCAAAATAATAGAAGCTTATAATCAGCCGATCATAATTGTAGTATCTGCTTTCTACGGTATTACGGATTTTTTAATTTCTGCAATTGATCAGGTATCTAAGCGCGTACTTGATGCTGATGCCGTTTTAGAAAGGTTAAATAAAACATCTATAGATGTTATAAATACATTAACAGAAGATAATAATATAAGAGAAGAACTCTATTTAAGAGTTAATGAAAGGATAAAAGAATTAAAAAAGTATTTACTTGGTATACACTACCTTGAGGAGATACCAGATTTTGTATATGATTCAATATTGAGCTATGGAGAAAGAATCTCTTCCATGGTTTTTTCATTGATACTGAAAAAGAGTGGATTTCCAGCGGAGGAAAAATTACCAGAACAAACTGGTTTATATACCGATGGTGAATTTGGAAACGCGACAGTGAATTTTAAAAAATCAGCACCACTTGTAAAGAAAAATTTGAACTACGAGAAGATATATGTTATCCCTGGATTTTATGGAATTTCAGAAAGCGGGAAGGTGACTCTTCTTGGTAGAGGTGGCTCTGATTATTCAGCATCAGCAATAGCATATTGTATTGATGCTAAATATCTTGATGTATGGAAAGATGTAAAAGGATTTATGAGTGGTGACCCAAAAATTGTAGATAATCCTATCCCAATATCCAGACTGACATATCAGGAGGCAGCGGAGCTTTCTTATTTCGGAGCAAAGATATTACATCAGAGAACCGTTGAACCAGTAATGTTTAAAAAAATTCCCATAAGGGTTATGGATATTACTAATTTTAGAGGTGTAATAGAGCCTGTAACTATTATTGAAGAAAGTCGATTTGTGAAAGAAGAGGTGGTAAAGAGTATAACGTACACAAAAGATATAGGTATTATACAATTGATGGGACCAAGTGTTGGAATAAAGCCCGGAATACTTTCTAAAGTAACCTCTACTCTAAACAAGTCAAAAGTGAATATTAAATCAATAATAACATCACAAACATGTATTAATATTTTATTTTCGAAATCAGATTTATACACTGCATATAAAATACTTAAAGCTCTAGATATACATGCAGTTGATGAAATAATTGTACTGGATGATATATGTCTTATTGCCGCAGTCGGAGAAGGTATGCTCGAGGTACCAGGAGTGGCTTCAAGAATATTCAGTGCTGTGGCAAAGGAAAAAATAAATGTGCTGGTTATTTCAACAGGAGCATCAAGTGTAGCAATATACTTTGTTATTAATGAAAAGGATTGTGAAAGAGCAATTGCTGCTGTGCATAAAGAATTTTTTAACTCTGTTTAAATGTTATTTTTTTAATAATTCGATTTGGTGTATAACTTTAAATTAATTAAATCAATCAAAAATAATTGTGAATAGAAGAAGCATATTAATTCTTGGTAAAAACAGAATGGATTTAAAATTAATCAGGTATCTATTGAAAATTAAGGAAATTTTTACTGTTGAAGAAATTATTTTGAATGTTAACGTACCTCAATCTATATATATTACCCCTGTATATTACTGGAAAAAATCCGGTTTGAAAATTGCTGCTAATGAGGAAATGAACAGCTGGTGGGCAAGTTTTGGAATTGGGGTTGATTATTCACTTGACGAGGCTGTTTGTAAAGCAGATGTTCTGGTAATTTTTGATCCTTCAATATATTTAACACAAAGTTTATCAAGGGGGAAAATGATAATAATTTCCAACGATATAACAGAGAGTGGTGGTATTTACTTTTCCTTTCGTTTAAATGAAGAAATTTTATTAAATAAAAAATTAATTATTCCTGATGGTTTGGATTACGCTATTTCCTATTTTAGTAAAGTGTTGTTAGAAAAATTGGAGGAATTTAAGATAAAAACTTTGAGAATTATAACCAATCTGAGCGCAGCAAAAGATAAGCTTTACAACAGGTTATCTAAGATTTACCCTAATATTGATTTTGATAAGGTCTCCATTGAAACTTCTCATGGTAATTTTAGATCTACAAAGGATAAGAAAGCAGTCCAATTTGAAGTCATCTCAGAGAATAAAATCGAGACGCAGAAATTTATAAATAGTTTGGAGAAATTGGACTTTATAGCTTTTACTGATAGGAGAAATATTAAAGAGGTTGATGAGGTAGAAAAACTTCTTGTATGTGAATATAATATTTTTTATCCATTTATTATCTCAATTCCTTTTCTGGAAGTCATCAACGATAATATGCTACGTGGAACCATTTACGTCAATCCACAACAGAATGAGATCTTTAATGTTATTTTTGCTCTTGTAAAATTCTTTTTTCCTCATTCTGTTAATGATAAAATATCTAAGATTCTAAAAAGCAGTATAAGGCGGATATGAGAATAATAAAGGTTGAAAATGGACCTTTTATGGCGAACGCATACATTATTATTGATGGGATCAAAGCTATTATGATCGATCCTGGACTTGATTATGAATTGTTGAAAAGCTGGATTGATAAATATTCTTTAACACTAACTGGTATAATCGGAACTCATGCACACCCTGATCATATCGGAATTGTCAATGATTTGAAGAAAAAGTATGATATACCTTTTTTTATTCACAAAGATGAACAGGCTATTTTGAACTATTATGATGATATGCTTAATTTTATTGGATTAAGTAAACTTGAAACTCCGATTCCCGATAGCTATATTGAAAATGAAGGAGAATTAAAAATTGGAAATTTTCAGTTTGAAATTTTGCATACACCAGGTCATACTCCCGGTAGTATTTGTATAAAAATCGACAAAATTTTATTCACCGGTGATACATTATTCAAGCAATCAATCGGAAGAGCGGATTTGCCGGGTGGCAATGAAGACCTCTTGATAAATAGTTTGGAAAGATTAAAGAATCTTGATGAGAATATTATAATCTATCCAGGTCATGGACCCGAGAGCAATATTCTAGATGAGAAAAAGAATAATCCTTTTTTAATGTAAGATTATGTTATGAAACTTTGTGATAGAGTAAAAAAGTTTTCCGATGAGAACAGATTATTTGATAGGGTCAAAAATATTATTGTTGGTGTTTCCGGCGGTGTAGATTCAATGTCTCTATTACATATTTTAAAATGTTTATCAACAGTTTATGGTTTTATTCTTCATGTGGCACATTTAAATCACCTTTTACGCGGTGAGTTAGCAAATAGGGATGAAAACCTGGTTGAGCAGTTTTGTAAAGATAATAACATTGATTTTCATGTTAGAAGAATAAATATAAGAGAGTTTGCTGAAAAAGAAGACCTCTCCTTAGAAATGGCGGGAAGGAAAGCTAGGTATAATTTCTTTCATGAGATATCTTTGAAGTTACCTAATTCAGTGATAGCGACAGGACATACCCTTGATGATCATATCGAAACTGTTTTGCTAAGATTTTTCAAAGGTACAGGGATAGAAGGACTGAGAGGTATTCCAATAAAAGAGGGAAATATTATTAGACCGATCCGTTTTGTTAGAAAATATGAATTATATAGATACGCAAGAGAAAACAAAATTCCATTCAACGAAGACCATACGAATTATCTAGAAATATATCAACGAAATATAATAAGGCATGTTATTATTCCTAGAATAATAAAGGATTTAAATCCTAATGTTGTAACAAGTATTAATAATGTTTCTCAAATAGCTGATGAATTTTGTGATTATGTTAACAATACAATAGATGTAAATAGGATTGGCGATCTGATTGCAAGTAGAAAAATGGATTCTGTTGAAGTAAATATAAAAACATTTAAAAACTTACATCCATTTCTGGGAAAGATTGTTTTGAGAAGAATATTATTGGAATTTGGATTAAATGCATCAAAGATTTCCTTTGATAAAATTAACAAAACATATAATTTGATTGTAAATGATAATGTTGGTAAACGTTTAGATATAGGTGAAGGTATAAGAATTTATATTGACAGAGAAAGATTCTGTATTAAAAAGCAGAAGATTGACAGCTGGGAGTGTATAGCTATTTCAGTAAATTCTACAGTAGAAAATGAATATTTTATTTTTAAAAGTGAGCTGATTAATAAAAATAGTATTAAATTTGAAAGAGAAAACCTGAATGTGGAATTTATCGATTATGATAAAGTAATCGGGGATTTGAAATTGAGAAAGTGGAAGCGAGGCGATAAAATAAAACCATTGGGGATGAATGGGCATAAAAAAGTTAGTGATATATATGTTGATAAAAAGGTACCATTTTGGAAAAAGGACATGATCCCTTTGCTTGTGGATAGTAAAAATATAATTTGGGTGTGTGGACTGGTCTTATCAGAAGATTATAAAATAGATGATAAGACAAAAAATGTACTGAAGGTTGAATATTATGAAAAGTGAGAAGAAGGAATTTGTATTAACTTCAGAATATGGAAAGTATGCGGGTATTCATTTAATTGAGCTAATTTCTGAGGAAGAAATTAAAAATAAGGTTGTAGAACTTGCAAAAAGGATATCCAAAGATTATAAAGATAAAAACCCGATTTTTATCGGTGTACTAAATGGAAGCTTTATTTTTATGTCAGATTTAATGAGAGAACTTGATATAGATGCTGAGGTGGATTTCATAAAAATCTCAACTCGCGCTGATAGTACGGAGTCAAGTGGAACAGTCAGATTGATAAAAGATATAAGCTGTGACATAACTAGGAGAGATGTTGTAGTTGTTGAGGACATTGTTGACTCTGGATTATCGATAAGGTTTCTAAAGGCAAGACTTGAGGAAAGTGGTCCAAAGTCCGTCAAATTTGTTACGCTTTTAATTAAAGAAAGTGCAAAACTTGATTTTGATATTGATTACGTTGGCTTTAAAATCCCTGATAAGTATGTTGTTGGCTATGGGTTGGATTTAGCTCAACATTTAAGAAATTTAAAATCAATATTTGCTTTTAAATAGATAAAGAAGGAAAAATAAAATGACGTCAAAGGGAAATAAAAGGAGAAAAAATAATAAAAAGAGGCATCCGGATAATGACTTTAAATGGAAAAAAGCCTCCAAGACATCTCTTATTTGGATAATAATTTTTATCAGTTCTATATTTTTAATACAGATATTGAGCAGTGGTGGTTATGAGGAATACCCAATTACATATTCACAATTTAAAGAGTTGCTAAAAGAAGGAATTGTTGAAGAAGCTACTATAATGGTTGATGAGTTACACGGTAAGTTGAAATCGGAAAAAGAGATGGTTATTGGTAATAAACCTGTGAAGGTTGAGAGGTTTGTGGTAACACTACCTTTTATTGATAGTGATATGCTGAAAGAATGGGATGAGGCAGGTTTAAAGTATAATTTTAAGAAGAAACCAGTTCGATGGACAGGATACCTTTTGAATATATTACCTTGGCTATTGTTGATTGGTATATGGATATATTTTTTGAGACGAGTTCAGGGAGGAGGAACTCAGGGAATATTCAGCTTTGGCAAAAGTCGAGCCAGGTTATGGACTCATGATAGACCAAAGATTACATTTAAAGATGTGGCAGGATGCGAAGAAGCTAAGCAAGAATTAGAGGAGATTATTGAATTTCTTAAGAACCCAAAAAAGTTTTCAAAATTAGGTGGGAAAATACCAAAAGGTGCATTACTTGTTGGTCCTCCAGGGACAGGCAAGACACTCCTTGCAAAAGCTGTTGCCGGTGAAGCGGGTGTACCATTTTTCAGTATAAGCGGTGCTGATTTTGTGGAGATGTTTGTTGGTGTTGGAGCCTCAAGGGTAAGAGATCTATTTGATCAGGGCAAAAGGAATGCCCCATGCATTATATTTATTGATGAGATAGATGCTGTAGGAAGGTATAGGGGAGCTGGCCTTGGGGGTGGTCATGATGAGCGGGAGCAAACTCTAAATCAGCTATTAGTTGAGATGGACGGATTTGATGAAAATACCAATGTTATAGTTCTTGCTGCAACCAATAGACCTGATATACTTGACCCGGCTCTTTTAAGACCCGGTAGGTTTGATAGAAGGATAGTAGTAGATATTCCTGATGTCAGAGGGCGTGAAGAGATATTAAAGGTACACGTTAAAAATATTCCGTTGGATAAAGATGTTGACCTGAGTGTAATTGCTAAGTCAACGCCAGGAATGGTAGGTGCGGATTTAGCTAACCTCGTTAATGAAGCAGCACTACTCGCTGCAAGAAAGAATAAAGATGCTGTCAGTATGGATGATTTTGAGGAGGCAAAAGATAAAGTTATAATGGGTGTAGAAAGGAGAAGCTTAAGAATTCCACAAAGAGAAAGAGAACTAACTGCATATCATGAATCGGGTCATGCGCTCGTTGCTATAAATGTACCAGAGGTTGATCCAGTACATAAAGTGACAATTATTCCACGAGGGCGAGCACTTGGTATGACGGCACAGCTGCCATTGGATGATAGGCATAATTATTCTGAAAAATATATCCGGGGGCAGTTATGTGTATTATTGGGTGGAAGAGCTGCAGAAAAGTTAATATTTAATGAACTGACTACTGGTGCGGGTAATGATATAGAAAAAGCGACTGAATTAGCAAGAAGAATGGTTTGTGAATGGGGTATGAGTGAGCGACTTGGACCTCTTACATTCGGCAAAAAAGATGAAGAAATATTTCTTGGAAAAGAATTAGCACGACATCGTGATTATAGTGAAGAAACTGCGAAATTGATTGATAGCGAAATAAGACGTATAGTTGAGGAATCAGAACAGGAAGCGACAAAAATATTAAAAGAACATTTGGAGGCATTAAAAATATTGGCAGAAACGCTACTGGAGAAAGAGGTTATGGATGGCGAGGAGATAAAGAGAATTGTAAAACGAATTGAAAATAAAAAGACAAAAAAGGTTAAAAGGAAACCAAAGGCAAAACCGGTTAAAGAAGAGATCGATGTCCCAAAAGTTCAAAATAAGGCAAATTGATACCTCTCATGAGGAACATATAGTTTTCGAGATGAAAAAAATAGGTGTCGAAGAAAAAGGGATTCAAATTATGCTCCCTAAATCCCGAAATATCACTTTAAAAATAAAGGATTTACCATATCCGGCGGCAAACATCTTAAAACAGCAGATGCTATCAGTAGGCGGTGAATGTGCAGTCTCAAAACATGCATTATTAAATAGTGGTGGAAAAACAGATGTCCTATTAATTGGGGATAAAAGGCATTATTCTGTATTAATTGAGAAATTGAAAAATCAATATTTTGCCCTTGACGAACTCGGCGAAGAGATTAGGAAATTTATAAATAGTGAGAATAAAAAAAGAATATTCAGATGTCGAGATAAATATCTTGATTTATCAGAGAAAACATACATAATGGGCATAATAAATGTTACACCGGACTCTTTCTCCGATGGCGGAAAATATAAGTCGGTTGATGAAGCAGTTGAATCTGCATTACGTATGGTTGATGAAGGAGCGGATATTATAGATATTGGTGGGGAATCAACACGCCCTGGAGCTGAACCGGTTCCATTAGAAGAGGAACTAAATAGAGTGATCCCTGTAATAAAAAAGTTAAGAGAGCAAACTGATGCTGTAATTTCTATCGATACATATAAATCTGAGGTAGCAGAAGAGGCACTTAAATATGGGGCAGATATAGTCAATGATATAAGTGGTTTTCATTTTGACAAAAGAATGCCGGAGATTGTTTTAAAATATAATGCTGGAGTAATACTGATGCATATTAAAGGTACTCCAAGAGATATGCAGAAAAATCCTGCCTATGAAAATTTGGTAGAGGAGATTATTGATTATTTTGCGTATTCAATAGATATTGCAAAAGAAACAGGAATAGATAATGGAAGTATCATGATTGATCCAGGTATTGGATTTGGTAAAAAATGGCAGGATAATTACCTAATAATTAGATATTTGAAAGAATTCAAATCCCTTGGTTATCCCATTCTGATTGGTCCTTCAAGGAAGTCCTTTATTGGTTATCTCCTTGATTTACCGGTTGAGGAGAGGTTAGAGGGAACGATATCGGCAGTAGTATGTTCTATTTTGAATGGTGCAGATATAGTAAGAGTACATGATGTAAAAGAGGTAGCAAGGGCAGTTGCTGTTGCTGATGCAATTGCAGGTAAGAATAAAAAATTTTACGAGGAAATATGACACTGTTTACAATAAAATTTTTAAGCTTCACTATATGGGATATATTTGATATCTTAATTGTATATTTTCTTCTATATCAGCTCTATAAATTTTTTAAGGGAACAAGGGCTTCATATATGCTTGGAGGTCTGGTATTAATATTTTTATTCTCCTTTGTGGCACGTCTTATAAATTTGCAGGCTATCTCATGGCTACTTGGGCAGTTACAAACAGTATGGGTTATAGCGTTTGTTATCATATTTCAACCTGAGCTGAGAAGAATGTTATATTATCTCGGCCAAACACAGCTTGTCAGAAGATTTATCAGGGAGGGTGTCACAAAAACTATAGATGTGGTAGTGGAAACTGCCGAGGAGCTAATAAGAAGGAAATGGGGCGGATTAATTGTGTTAGCAAAGGAAACGGGAGTAAAGCACTTAAAAGAGTATGGGACACCTTTAAATGCTGAGTTAACTACCAGTCTGCTGGTATCAATATTCAATCCTAACTCACCACTTCATGATGGAGCTGTTGTAATAAATAATGACATCGTTGAGGCTGCGGGTTGTATTTTACCTTTATCTGAGAACCCTGATCTTGACCCAATTCTTGGTACACGTCATAGGGCAGCGCTAGGAGCTTCCGAGGAGTCAGATGCTGTAGTTGTTGTAGTTTCAGAAGAGACCCAGAAAATTTCTGTAGCTTACAAAGGTGTGCTCTACAGAAGTATTGATATTGATAACCTGAAGGAATTGCTGACGACTCTATACATGAAAGAGAGAGAAAGTAACGAATAAATTAAGTGCGGCTTATACTTATATTTATCTTTATCTACTATTTCCATGTTAATGCTATCTTTCCATGTACTCTTGTTAAAGAGGAGAAAGTAAATAATCGATTAATAATAACATTTATCAATGATTTTCCCGATTACATTTATAAAAATGGTTTGATTTCAGGGATAAAACCTTCGAAAGACTTATCTACAACTTATATCAATGGTTATTTAGTCCCGATCTATGTCAAAGTATTGAATGCGTTATCAAATGATATTATTGTTAATGTAGAGAAAAAAGATCTAAAGATTATAAATGTTGATGATCTTTCATGTCCTGGTAAGGAATATTTCCTTGAGGATAATGATATTACAGGTATTGATAATAAAATCAGACATGGTAATTTGAATGTTTATAAAGAATTCAAAGGTTTCTTTAATGGTTTACCTATTACAGCTGTTTATGTTATACCATACATAATTGATTTTGATCAGAGAAAAGTTAAATACTTTAAGGATTTAAGGGTAACAATACAATTACTCGGTGCATGTAAAAAATCATTATTTGTCGATTTGAATGATAGAATGTTAATGGGGATATTCAAAAATTCAAAAAATTTACACGCTGGTAGAGTTGAGAAGAAAATTTTAAGTAAAAATATTCAGAAAAATGTTAATGAAGTTATAAAAGCTGTAATCAATAAAGACGGAATTTATAGAATATATGGGCGTGATTTTAAGAAACTTGGTATAAATATAATGGAGATCAATCCTTTAAACATACATCTGGAAAATAAGGGGAGGGAATTCCCAATTTATGTAAAAGGATGTGTAGATGGTAAGTTTGATTTATCAGATTATATAGAATTTTTTGCAGAGATGAAAAAAAATGAGTCAGATGCATATTATTATGATCCTTTTACTAATAATAATATATATTGGATTTACTGGGATGATAATCCAGGACTAAGATATGCCACTGAAGATGCCTCTTTAACAAAGGAATTTGGCGAAGCTATTGTCCCAAGAAATTACCAGTATGACTTTCATTTTGAGGAGAATAACACTTTTTTTCAATTGGGGCAGGCAGATACTGATAGATCATCATATGTGAGAGATCACTGGTTTTTTGATTATGGAATAATGGGTGGTTCCACTAATGTGTATACATTTAATCTTATATACCCTGATATGGGAGTGACCAATAGCTTTAACTTTAAAGCTTGCTTTCACGGTCTTACAAAACAAGATAGGGTGAATAAAATTACAATTTATATTAATGATATAAAGGCTGGTGAAGGGCAATGGAGTGGGCAGAAAAAATTCATTATAAGCAGCAGTAGTAATGAAACCGTCTTATTTAATAAATATCTAAAACATGGAGAAAACACAATACAAATAATATCTGAAAGTGAGGATCAATTAAATCCATACACAAAAGTACTTTTTGACTGGCTTGATCTTAAATATTATAGAGAATATAAAGCTTTTAATGATGAGATTATTTTTAAGAAGCCAGAAAATTTTCCAGCGGGATTGTATCAATTTAAAGTTGAAGGGTTCAATAGTTCTGATATAGTGATATATGAATTAAACAAGATTAGATTAACTAATTTTGAAACAAGGGGTGATCTTTATACTGGTAATTACTATGTATTATTTGAAGATTATGTAGGATCGGATACTGTTGAGTTTTACGCTGCTGGACTATCTGCAATAAAAAGCCCAGTAAATATAACTATAGATACACTAGGTCTTGCTGTAAACGCAAACCAGGGAGACATTATAATTATCTCATCAAATGAATATATGGACAATTTAAAGAAATTAGAGGATTTTTATACTACGTTGGGGTATACCCCGGTGACTATCTCCATTAAGAATATTTACAATGATTTTAACTATGGAATTGTGAGTCCGTACGCAATAAAAAACTTTTTATTGTATGCCATGGAAAATTGGGCGATTAAGCCAAAGTATTTGATAATAGTTGGTGATAGCAAAATTAGAGAGGAGGAATCGGTACCCACTTACTTTTTCCAGACTTTTAAATATGGAGCTAGTGCGTGCGATTATTGGTATTCACTAATTGACACATGCGATGTAGTACCAGACATAATTGTCGGAAGAATACCATGTAGAAATGAAGAGGAATTTGACTTATACGTTGAAAAAAGAATCCGCTATGAAAAGAATAGATTAAATACTCCATGGATAAATAGTATCATGCTTATTTCAGGTGGAACGGAAGCTTTTAATCAACAGACGGATTATATAGCTGAGAATGTGATTGATATGAATACTTTTGTTGATAAATTGATATGTACACCTACAATGGATTATACCGACAGTCTAACCTATAAGATGAACAATACAGGATACAATCTAATAAACTTTTTTGGGCATGGAGGAGGAGCAATCTGGTCTGATCGCTCATTGATGTCAATCGAAGATGTATATAAATTGCATAATTTTAACATGTTACCAATAGTTACGAGTATGACATGCTTTACAGGTGATTTTGCTGGAGGTGATAGGCTCTCTCTCGGCGAAAAAATGGTTATGTATGAAAATGGAGGAGCAATTGTATTTATTGGGTCTTCAAGTGTTGGATGGGTCATAAATGATTTTCTTTTTATTAAAGAATTTTACAAAAGGATTAAAGAAGGATATACTGTTGGAGAGGCTATTAATCTGGCGAAGATTGATTATTATATAAACAATGTGGATTTTAGCTATCTATCGAAATCTATAATGTTTTCTTACAATATTCTGGGTGATCCGACAGTTAAAATCGGTTTTCCATCCGTGGATAATACGATTAATGTTTTAGATGGTACATCTCGAAGCGATGATAGCGTGAGGTTAACTTTTAATAATTATTCTGGTATTGATGAAATTTACTGCCAGTTATATGGGGATAAACGTGATGCAATATATAAAGAAATATTAAGAATAAAAAATGATGGTAATGGAATGTTTAAATTTGACATTCCTATGAACTATACTGGAAAGTATCTTCTTTTGACTTATTTTATCCCATCGGAAATCGAGACTAAATCAGGGCACACTATTTTGTGGAGAAATGAGGTTGATTTTGAAAATTTTTTTGTGCTTCCTGAAAATCCAGAGAAAGGTGATAGTATCTATATAGGAATTAACGTAATAGGAAAAGGCATTGATTCTGTATTATGCCTCGTTGATACTCTTAATACCGTGGTTTATACAAATGAATATGGCTTGCGGATTATAAATGGATTTAATGATGAATCTGTAATAAAGGCAATGAGTATGTCTAATAGTTTCAGCTTGGGGAAGTGGATTACAAATGAGGCTTTGATATTGTCTAAGTTAAATAAAGTAGTAGGGGTGAAATTTATAGCATATAAACAGGATTGCAAATTTGAAAGCCCAATATATACATTTAAAACAGCTGGAAGTATTGATCTGAGTGTAGCAGATTTGATACTAACTTTGGGGAAACTACCTAAAATTAAAGCAAAGGTACATTACACTGGTGATAAAACAGTAAATACGAGTGTTGTATTTTCAGAGGTAATTGGAAATAAAAATGAAGTACTTGATAGTTGTACTTTAACGATTGATAAGCCAGGGGAATATTATTGTGATATTGAGAGAATTTTGGGATTTGGTATAAAAAGATTAAGTGCGGTAATAGATAAAGATAATAAGTATGAAGAAATTAATGAAACCAACAATAAGATAATTAAGAATATACAGGTAAATGTTTTTCCTTTGATACCGGGAATAGGTACTACAATTGATGGTAAAAATTATGCAATGATTACACTTGATAGTATTTTTTTCATTGGTGTTAATGGTAAGGATGTGCTGGATTCGAGTTCTTTTTCTATAAATATCCAGTGTAAATTAAGGGATAAGATTCACAATCAACCAGGTTTTATTCCTATACATGATTCATTGTGGAATGTAATCTTTTATGATCGAAATTCTATAGAAGATATCCATTTAAAATATGATAAAGAGATAAAAGATAAAGCTTTATGTAAATTTGATGCAAGATTTAATAAATGGTATGTTCTAGATGGTCAGAATAATTTTACAGATAGAGTTGTACGTGATAAAAATGTATTCGCTCTGTTTAAGATTTATGATAATAAAATCCCATCGATTGAAATTAATTCGGAAGGAAAGAATATTTATGATGATTCGTATGTTTCGCCAAATTCAAGCTTGTCAATAATTATTGAAGACGATAATGGACTTATTGGGAATTGGGAGTTTTTAAAGCTTTTTATGAATAATGTTCTCATTGATACAGGTTCAATTGAGATAATAGATTATGTGCCGGATGAAAATAAACTGGTCTTGAAACTTAGTCCTGAATATAATTTCGGGATTAATAGTTTAAAGGTTATAGCAAAAGATGTTGCCGGGAATGTAAATGAATCCTTGTTGCGGTACAGAATAGAAAAGGATCTTAAGCTACTCGATTATGGGAACTATCCTAATCCATTTCAGGCGGAAACTTATTTCATATATGAATTGACGCAGGATGTTGAATCAGTTGATATTAAGATTTATACAGTGGCGGGTAGACTTATTAAAACAATAAATAGTGAAATAGATAGGTTAGGTATAAATCTAGCTGGTTACCATGAGGTGTGCTGGGATGGGAAGGATGATGAAGGGAATTATATTGCAAATGGTGTATACTTTTACAAGATAATTGTCAAGCAAGATGATAAAAAACTAACATCTCAGGGTAAAATTGCAAAAGTGAGATGAGAAGGTTGTTTTTGATATTGTCATTAATTTTTTGCATCAACTTTCATGCTGAGGGTGGAGAATATATTGATGATTTTTTACAATTAGGTGTAAGTGCTCGTTCTCTTGCGATGGCTAATTCTACTGGAGCTGTTGACACAACGCTATCTTCTTTTTTAGTGAGTCCTTCGGGGATAGTATATGTGGAAAATTTTGAAATAAATTTTATGTATACAAGTGTCTTTAGTCTTGCAAATATGAATTATGTGGGTATTGCAAAAAGGTTTAGAAAGCTTTGTATAGGACTTAATTGGGTGAGTTTATCCGTCGATGGTATTCCCATAAGACCGGATGTAGTTAATGCAATAGATGAGGAATTATTTAGAAGGGATACGGTAAGAATATTATCTAAGTCGAAATTAAAGACATTTAATGATTACGAGGGTGCTATTTTTATTACAATTGGAAGAAACTTTTTGAAAAAATTTGATCTTGGCTGGAAATATGTTCCCATAAGACTTGAGATACCTGTCGGTGTGAATATTAAATTAATCAGAAAGAGGTTATACGGAGAAAGCGGTGATGGTATTGGTCTGGATATAGGATGCAGAATAAAAGTATCTGCATATGATATTTTTGATGTCAGAAATGCGGGTTACGTTATATTCGGGTATACCCTGAGGGATGCCTTTGGCACAACTATATATTGGTCCACAAAATCCCGGGATTTAGTAAATCCTTACAATGTTATTAGTTTTGGTTATATCATGGATATTAAAGATAAATTAAATCTCACACTTGCGATTCATAAGGAATACAGATATAGTGAAAAGTTTAGATTTGGGTTAGAGGCTACTTACAAAAATGTGCTTTCAATTCGGTTTGGATTACGTGACTATGGATGGTCAACAGGGGCAGGAATAGTATTTAAGCTCGGGGATATCAAAACATCAATAGATTATTCTATATTGAAACACGATGAACTTTCAGTGGGACAGAGGATAAGTTGTGGTATTTTATTTTAAAAGATTATATATATTATCTGTATTTTTGATTTTAAATCTTGTAATTTCCTGCGGATTGAATGTCGAGGATCCATTTCCTCCATCACGACCTCGGTGGGTTGAGAAGAGTGCTCCTGAGGATACTATTGAAAAGGGAATCGATGCATATCATGAAAACAATTCAATTTTTCTTCAGTGGTATCTAAATGATGAAGATGATATAGCTTTTTACGAGATATACAGAAAAAAAGTAGAGCCTGATAGTGAGGGTAATTTTGTCAGAATAGTTACTATCGAAATTATCTCACTAATTAATCCAGATACTTTTTATTACGATCAGGGAATCAAAATAAATAAGAATTATTTTTATTATTTAAGGGCAATAGATAGGGCCGGAAACAAGAGCATCCCCTCTGATACAATAAGATATAGGATTATACCAAAGCCAATCGTTGCAAAACCTCTTGGTCAAATAACAGATACAATTCCTTTGTTTCAGTGGAATGATTTTTCAAATCTATCGTATGAGTATGTTATAAGAATAGAGGAAGCTGAGACTGGCAATCTAATCTGGATATCGAGGTTTCTTCGACCCAATTATGGCGATTTTGAACAGAGCAAATTATACAATTTTGATGGGAAAGCAATAGCATCTTGTCTGGAAAGGAATAAACTATATAGATGGAGAGTGGACGCAATTGCAGAAGAAGCAAGGGGCGTAGAAATTGCTGGTTCAGAATCTGAATGGGGCTATTTCAAGATAAAATAATTTATTTTATAATTGAGCTGATAAGTTTGAAAAATTATTTTTGTTAATAAATTTTACTGATATTCAAAGAAAATTCAATGTAATTTGAATATTTTTAGTAAATAAATAAAAAAGATATTTGGAATTTTCAATTTAGAAAATCAAATTACATAGATATTTCAACAGTGTTGTTATGATATTATCGATTAATAATTTTTAACTGGGTATAAAGGCGGAGGAATTCTAGGTGAGGAATATTTTGAAAATTGTATTAATAGTAGCTGTATTATTTAGTATCTCTGTTCCACAGACTGGTTCAGTAAAAAGAGGGCGCCCTGAAGCTGTGCAACCAAAAAGTGCAGCTAGATATATTTTTGCACCTGGTACGGAATCATTTATGATGACGGTGAAAATATGGGGAGAGGTGAAATACCCTGGTATATACGAGGTTCCTGTTGATCTGAACCTGATGGATGTAATTTCGGCAGCTGGTGGACCGACTGATAGGGCAAAACTTTCAAAAATACGCTTAATAAGGGAAAACCCTGATAGTACTGGTGATGCGATAATCGAGGTTGATATAAAAGAGTATATAAAGACTGGTAATAAAGAATTGATACCTATTGTAAAGCCAGGGGATACTATTGTCGTCCCGATGAAACCTATTGAATATGTTTTAAGAACGATGAGCTGGTCGCAGCAGTTAATCAGTATTTATTATTTAGGGGCAATGATTCAATATTATCTGTCAAGAAGTAGGTAGTATAAGATGGAGGAGAGAAGATATTATGTTAAAGAAAAGAACTGATTTAATATTAGATGAGATTGATTGTAGGATTCTTGAGATTTTGCAAAAAGATGGAAGGATTCAGCGCAATAGAGTAGCGGAGATGGTTGGTCTTACTATCCCAGCTGTTAGTGAACGAATGAAAAAGCTGGAGAAAAAAGGTATAATTGATGCTTACCGTGCAAAAGTAAATCAGGCTGCTATAGGTAAGGATGTTACTGCATTTGTTTTTATAATGACATCACCGATGAAGACTTACGAAGAGTTTATTAAGAATTCTCGTGAAGAGTATGATATTATTGAATGCCATTCTATAACAGGTGAGGGTACATTTTTATTGAAGGTAGTAACGGAAAATACGTCATCTCTTGAAAATTTACTTTCAGAGATACAATCCTGGCCAGGTGTATTGCAGACAAGGACATATATCGTCTTATCTACATACAAGGAATTTTCACCTTTAAGACCAGCTGATTACGTTGTAAAGAAATAATTTGTATTTGTAAAAATTTATCGAAATATAGATAAAGGATAAAAATGGTGGGTGGATCTATTGCCACAGATATAAAAAAAGAATTAGATGCTATTTTACCACGCTTAGAAGATATACGGAGGTACCTTTGACGTTGAGTCAATGAAGAAGGAGCTAGGTGAATTAAAGATTGAGGTACAAAAAGAAGGAATATGGAATGATATAGATACATATAAGAAAATTACTCGTAGAATAAGCTACATTGAAGAATTATTAGACGAATACTTTTCATTGGGCAGTTTATACAAAGATATAAAAGATCTGGCTGAACTTCTGGAAGAGGAACCGGATGAGTCTTTATATCCTGAGCTTTTAGATATGCTCGCTACGCTGAAGAAAAAAATAGATGAGATTGAATTAAAAAATATTTTGAGTGATGAAGATGATATAAAAAATGCAATTTTAACTATTCATCCTGGGGCCGGAGGTACAGAGTCTCAGGATTGGGCGGAAATGCTTCTGAGAATGTATTTAAGATGGGCTGAACATTCGAAATTCGAAACTAACATCATTGACATTCAGGATGGAGATGAAGCGGGGATTAAGGATGCCACGGTGGAGATAA
Source organism: Candidatus Neomarinimicrobiota bacterium (assembly GCA_017656425.1). Lineage (NCBI taxonomy): Bacteria > Pseudomonadati > Fidelibacterota > Fidelibacterota bacterium. The sequence goes on from JACDNV010000007.1 coordinate 149,959, forward strand.
AAGGCAAGTACGCTTACGGATTTTTAAAAACTGAAGTGGGAATTCATCGATTAATAAGAATATCGCCTTTTGATGCAAATAAAAGAAGGCACACGAGTTTCGCTTCAGTTTTTGTCTACCCTGAAATTGAAGAAGATGTTGAAATAGAGATAAAGCCTGAAGAACTTAGAATTGATACTTTCAGAGCCAGCGGTCATGGTGGACAACATGTAAACAAAACAGACTCTGCTGTCAGAATTACTCATATTCCGACTGGTATTGTAGTGCAGTGTCAAAACGAAAGGTCACAATTTAAAAATAAGGAAATGGCTCTAAAAATATTAAAATCCCGTTTATATCAGCTTAAAAAAGAAGAAAGAGAAAAAGAAAAGCAGAAATACGATAAGCAGAAAAAAGATATCTCTTGGGGTAATCAGATAAGAACATATGTTTTCCATCCATACAAGATGGTAAAAGATCATAGAACAAACTTTGAAAAGCGGAATGTAGAAGATGTACTTGATGGTAAAATCGATGATTTTATACGTGCGTATTTGCTTGAATATACAAAGAAGGAGAAAAAACAGTCATGAGACGGGTGGAAATGGGTAAATCACTGTCAGAAATAGTCAAGCATCGTCTTAAAAAACTTGATAATATCAGGAAATTGGGATTTAATCCTTATCAATACAGTTTTGAAAAGAGCCATATTTCAAAGCAAATAATAGAAAATTATGATTCTATAGCTGAAAAAGTTGATATTTCGATTGCTGGTAGGGTAATGTCCATCAGGAGAATGGGTAGAGCTTCTTTTTTTCATATTCAAGACGAAGGAGGGAAAATTCAGGCTTATATTCAGGAAAATAAAGTTGGGAAAAAGGTTTACCAGCTGTTTGATAATATGGATATAGGTGATTTAGTTGGTATTCGAGGAAAAGTTTTTAAAACCAAAACTGGCGAAATTACTGTATTTGTAGAAAAATTGGAAATTCTAACAAAAAATATTCGACCTATTCCTGTAATTAAAGAAAAGGAGGAAAAAATTTATGATGCTTTCACTGATAAAGAACAGAGATATAGACGCAGGGAGGTAGATTTAATAGTTAATCCTGAAGTTAAAAATGTGTTTATACTACGCAGTAAAATAATACAGTGGACTCGTGAATATCTAAATGAAAATGGTTATCTTGAGGTGGAAACACCTATTTTGCAAGCAATCTATGGTGGAGCAGCAGCAAAGCCATTTAAAACATATTACAATGCCCTTGATCAGGATTATTATTTGCGAATTGCTCTCGAAATTTATTTAAAAAGGTTACTTGTGGGCGGGTATGAGAAGGTATATGAGATAGGTAGATGTTTTAGAAACGAAGGTATCGATAGAAATCATAATCCAGAATTCACCTTACTCGAATTCTATCAAGCTTATGTAGACTATTTTTATATGATGGATTTTGTTGAGAATTATTTTAAGTATATTGCGGAAAGGATAGGTAAAAAGGTTTTTATATTCGAAGGATACGTAATTGATCTAAGTAAAAAATTTAAGAGGGAGAGTTTTTTTGATTTGTTGAGTGAAAAAATTGGAATAGAATTACAAAATTTAACCGAAGATGAACTAAAAAATATTTGTAATAAGTATGAAATAAATACAAAACCACAATGGAACAAAGGGAAGCTAATGGATGAGATTTTTAAAGAGCTTGTTGAACCAGAGCTGATTGAACCAACATTTGTAATGGACTATCCAATAGAGATTTCACCGTTTGCAAAACCAGCAAGACATGGTAGAAATGATATAGTAGAGCGATTTGAGCTTTTTATCGGTGGGCAGGAGTTTGCTAATTCCTTTAGTGAATTAAATGATCCTATCGACCAAAGACAAAGGATGGAAGAACAAAAAAAGTTAAAAGATAGAGGGGATGAAGAGGCTTGTGATATAGATTATGACTTTTTAAACGCCATGGAATATGGAATGCCACCAGCAGGTGGAGTAGGAATAGGAATAGATAGAGTTGTTATGTTGTTTACAGAGCAACGTTCCATAAGAGATGTCATTTTCTTTCCGCAACTCCGGACAGCATCTCAATGAAATTCCCATTTTTTATTGCATTGAGACATATATTTTCAAAACATAAATTAAGCTATACCTCTTTTTTATCTATTCTATCAGTTATTGGCTTATCCATAGGCGTATGTGCATTATTGTTGACGATGGGTATTTTAGATGGCTTTGAAAGGGAGCTAGTAAAAAAGGTTGTAGGATTCGATGCTCATATAAGAATCCGGACAATGTATCAATTTACGCTGGCTAATCCAGAAAAGGTTGATTCTATGTTGGAAACTATGCCTGAAGTTAGGTATATAATACCGTATGTACATGCAGGAGCGATGATAAAACATGAAAACAAATTGGAGGGTGTTATAGTAGAAGGGATTGATCCTGATGATATATCAAAAAGTGTCAGCGTATTGGATTATATAAATGAAGGTGGTTTTGAAAAAGAAATAAATGGGAAACCTTGTATATTATTAGGAATGAAGTTAGCTGAGAAACTGGGGGTAAATATTGGGAATAAAGTTTTACTCATTTACCGAAGCAAAGATGCAGGGATATTTTCGAAGATGAAAATAAAGGAATTTGTTGTAGGTGGAATTTATGAATCGGGGATGAGCGATTATGATGATGTATTTGTATATGTCCCCCTCAAAAGTGCTCAGAGCTTATTTAATTTAGGTGATAAACTTTCAGGTTACCAACTTATTCTTGTGGATCCAATGAAAGCAAAAAAAATCTCTAGGGAAATAAACAATGAACTTGGATTTCCATATATTGCATTGTCATGGATGGATTTACATCAAAATCTAATCAGATGGCTTGAAGTTCAGAGACTTCCAATAATGATGGTATTCAGTTTGATATTAGCTGTCGCTTTGTTCAATCTATCAAGTTCTCTTACCATGATAATAACAGAGAAAAAGAGGGATATTGGAATTCTAAGAAGTTTTGGTTTGAATAGTAGACAACTGATATCAATATTTGGAATAGAGGGTCTTATCATTGGGTTATTGGGTTTCGGAATAGGTTGTATCTTAACAATTATTTTAGCATTCATTCAAAATAGATATGGAATAGTACAAATTCCTCAGGAAGTCTATTTTATGAGCAAATTACCAATACATTTAAGCGTAGAGAATTTTGTAATAGGTGGTTTTATAACAATAGTATTGTCTTTGATTTTTACTATTTATCCAACTAAAAAATCAACAAAGCTATCACCTGCTGATTGCGTCAGATATGAATAAAAAGTTAATTAGATTGATTGTTCTTAGATATTTTAGAAATAAGAAAAAAATTGGTCTTATAAGTTTTACCTCTTGGGTTTCAATTCTGGGGATAGGATTGGGTAGTTTTGCGCTTGTTATTACAATGAGTATTTTGAATGGATTTGAAAGTGAAGTTATAAAAAGGGTCATCGATATTGATGCTCACATGAGGATCACAGGAAAAAACATTGGTTATGAAACTATTGATTCTATTAAAAGTAAACTAAAATATATTAAATATATTAAATCAATATATCCTTATATTTATTCAAAAGTAATATTGTCCTATAATGGGCAAGAAAGTGTAGTAAGAGTAAAAGGAATTCCTGAAAAGACATTAAAAGAAATCTTTGCTGTTGAAGGTTCATTTGTTAAAGGATATCCAGGATTTAAAAGCTATACATCTGATTTGCCAGGTGTAATTGTTGGAGCAAGATTAGCAGATAAACTTGATCTGTATGTTGGTGATACAATCATTCTTTATAATCCTTCAACCTTAAGAGGATTATATTCTCTACCTGACGCAAAAAAGTTTGTATTAACCGGTGTCTTTGAGTTAAATATTTTTGATTATGATGAAAATCTTATATTTATGGATGTTGCTATAGCCCAAAGATTCTTAAGGCGTGGTGCAAATGTTGATGGTCTAGAAATAAAATTAAGCGATTTTAATAAAGTGAGTTCTTTCAAGGAAAATGTCACAAAATTAGTTAGAAATGATATGTCAGTAAAGTCATGGGATGAGACACATAGGGTACTTTTTGGTGCAATGAAACTTGAAAAATACGGCAGCTTAATTGCACTCTTATTAATAATTCTGGTAGCTGTTTTCAATTTAACAAGTTCTATTATAATGTTAATCGTTGAGAAGATAAAGGAAGTCGGTATTTTAAGAACAATGGGAATGCCGTCAGATTCTATTAGAGAAGTATTTATTAGGCTTGGCCTTATGAATGGTATAATTGGACTTGTTACAGGTATTGTGATAGCTACTTGCTTATGTTTGGTTCAACAATATTACAAAATAATCCCACTGCCCTCTGTTTATTACATTCCATATCTCCCTGTGATAGTAAGAGTTTTTGATATAATTTTAATATTTATTGCTGGATTATTTCTTATATTTTTGGGTTCGTTCTTACCAAGTAGTAGAATTAGTAAAATAAATGCCATAAGGGCTATTAATTATGAAAAATAATAAAGAAAATATACTAAAAGTAAATAATATTCATAAATCCTATAAAAATGGAGAAACGGTTATTGAGGTATTAAAAGGAGTGGACTTTAGTGTGAAAAGAGGTGAAGTGTTGTCTATTATGGGTCCTTCCGGGGCAGGTAAATCTACATTGCTTAATATAATTGGAACGCTGGAATTACCTGATAATGGGGAAATTTTGTATAACAACATAAATCCATTTGATTTAGATGAAAAAAGACTGGCAAAATTTAGAAATGAGAAGATTGGTTTTGTATTTCAATTTCATCATTTATTACCAGAATTTACTGCTCTTGAGAATGTAATGGTTCCTTCGATAATATATAATGATGACTTTGAAAAGGCGAGAGAAAAGGCTCATAGATTGCTTGATAGAGTAGGATTGGGTGACAGAATAAACCATAAACCGGCTCAACTGTCAGGTGGTGAGAGACAAAGGGTTGCAGTTGCTAGAGCGATGATTAATAATCCTGAGGTCATTTTAGCAGATGAACCAACTGGCAATCTTGATATAGAGAATGGAGAAAATTTGTTGAAGCTAATACTTGATTTAAATACTTCTCTGGGTGTTACCTTCATAATTGCTACTCATAATTTAGAAGTTTCAAAAATCTGTGCCAGAACAATATACCTTAGGGATGGTAAAATTGTTCATGATAAATGATTAGTTGATTTAGCTAAATTTTGGTTTTAATTTAATGGTGTGAAATTGAAATGAAAGGTCATTAAGAAATTATGAGGGAAAATTTTTCAAGGAAAATTCAACAAATTATCAAATATGCAAAAGAAGAGGCGGTAAGATTAGGACATAGTTATATAGGTTCAGAACATTTATTACTTGGAATGTTGAAACAAACAAGGAGTATTGGAATCGACGTATTATTGAATCTCGGTGTAGATATAGAGTACCTGAAAAAGGCAGTTGAGGATGCAATAAGACCATCTGGTGGTACAATGACACTTGGTCATTTACCTCTTACAAAAAGAGCAGAAAGAATTTTACGCAATACATATAATGAAGCAAAGCAATTGGATGCTGAAGAAATTGGTGATGAGCATTTGCTTCTTGCTATGTTGAAGGAAAATGACGGCATAGCATATCAAGTGCTAACAGAGATGGGTATAGATTATGAAACAATAAGAGAAGAGTTAACAGACCCATTTTTTAAGAACCAGTACCAGAGTGAAAAAGAAGAAAGAAAATCCAAGACTCCTGCACTTGATCATTTTTCCAGGGATATTACGAAACTGGCAGAAATGGGAAAGCTTGATCCTGTCATTGGTAGGGATAAAGAAATTGAAAGAGTGGCTCAAATTCTTACAAGACGCAAAAAGAATAATCCTGTATTAATTGGAGAACCCGGTGTTGGTAAAACAGCCATTGCTGAAGGTCTTGCATTAAGAATTGTTAAAAAACAGGTTCCACGCCTGTTATACAATAAGAGAATTGTAGACCTAGATCTTGCAGCCATCGTTGCAGGGACAAAGTATAGAGGCCAGTTTGAGGAAAGAATGAAAGCAATAATGCAGGAGTTAGAAAAGGCGAAAGATGTAATACTGTTTATTGATGAGCTTCATACAATTGTAGGTGCTGGCGGAGCTTCTGGATCTCTTGATGCTTCAAATATGTTCAAGCCTGCTCTTGCGAGAGGTGAAATACAGTGCATTGGTGCGACTACTCTTGATGAATATAGAAAATATATTGAGAAGGACGGTGCACTGGAAAGAAGGTTCCAGAAAATTGTTATAAATCCACCTACGAAAGAAGAGACATTTGATATTTTAAAGGGATTGAAAAAAAATTATGAAGAGCATCACAATGTTATATATACAGAAGAAGCCTTATGGGCTTGTGTAGAGCTAAGTGATCGATACATAACCGATAAATATCAACCTGACAAAGCGATAGATGTAATGGATGAAGCCGGATCCAGAGTACACTTGAGAGAGATTATAGTCCCTAAGGAAATTCTGGATATTGAGCGAAAGATAGAAGAGATAAGAAAAGCAAAGGAGAAAGTTGTAAAGGAACAGAACTTTGAAGCAGCTGCAGAATTAAGAGATAAAGAAAGAAGGCTTAAAGAAAAACTAAGGTTGCTGCAGGAAAAATGGGAAAAGTCGGATAAAAAGAAGACGGTATATGTTACCGACGAAGATGTTGCAGATGTTGTTGCTATGATGACTGGTATACCGGTCAATAAACTGAAGGAAACAGAGAACAAGAAACTCCTTGAAATGGAGGAAAATTTAAAAAAATGTATCGTGGGACAGGATGAAGCAATTGAAAAAGTATCTTCTGCGATAAGAAGAGCGAGAGTTGGAATTAAAGATCCAAGGAGGCCAATAGGGTGTTTCCTGTTTTTAGGACCTACTGGTGTTGGTAAAACGGAATTAGCAAAGGTTCTCGCTGAGTATCTATTTGGGAGTAGAGATTCATTAATAAAGATAGATATGTCGGAATATATGGAGAAATTTGCTATCTCAAGATTAATAGGAGCTCCACCCGGTTATGTAGGATACGAAGAGGGGGGAGAGTTAACTGAAAAAGTCAGAACACATCCTTATTCAGTAGTTCTCTTTGACGAAATTGAAAAGGCACACCCCGAGGTATTTAATCTGTTACTACAAATATTTGACGATGGTGTATTGACAGATAGTTTTGGAAGAAAGGTGGATTTTAAAAATACTATAGTTATTATGACATCGAATATAGGGACAAGAAACATTTACTCTGGGACGATTGGTTTCGAAAAAAGGTCTTTAAACGAAGGTTTTGAAGCTATTAAGAAAATGTTGCTGGCTGAAGTGAATAAATTATTGCCACCTGAATTTCTAAATAGGATTGAAGAGCCAATTGTTTTTAAGCCTCTTACGAAAGAAGATATACTAAAAATTATTGACATTCAGATAAGAGAAGTGCAGGAGAATATAAAATCTTCAGGCATAGAAATAAGGCTCAGTGACGAAGCTAAGAAATATATACTTGAAAGAGGATATAATCCTGAATATGGTGCCAGACCAATAAGGCGAACTATTCAGGAATTGATTGAAAATGCTATAGCTGAAGAGATTCTAAGAGGTAATATTTCAAGAGGACTACCAATATTTGTCAGAGTGAAAGATAATAAAATAGTTTTTGATCAGAATAAAGAAATTTTGCCAGCATCTCCGGATAAAGAACCTAAAGGGGAAAAATAAACTCTGAATAAATATCATACATCTATCAATTAGTATGTCATATCTGTATTTAAAAAAGGTAAATTTTAGTGTGGCACACTATTTGTAAAAATATCTGTCGATTTTTTTGAATTTAATGATTTGAAAGCAAGGAGGAGAAAATATGGGTAAAATAATTGGAATAGACCTTGGAACGACAAACTCATGTGTTGCCGTTGTTGAAGGAAATAAACCAAGGGTTTTGGAAAATTCTGAAGGAAGAAGGGTAACACCGTCTGTTGTTGTATTTAAAAAAGAAGGTGAAATAGTCGTTGGTGATCCTGCAAAAAGACAAATAGTGACAAATCCAGGCAGAGCTGTCTATTCTATAAAGAGATTTATGGGTAGACAATATGATGAGGTGAAAAGAGAAGCTGAAATGGTTCCTTACAAAGTTGTAAAAGGACCCAATGGAGATGCAAGGGTTGAGATAGAAGGTAGGGTTTATTCTCCACCAGAGATTAGTGCAATGATATTACAGAAAATGAGACAAACTGCTGAGGAAAAACTTGGTGAAAAGATAACAGATGCAGTGATAACTGTCCCTGCATATTTTAACGATTCACAGAGGCAGGCAACTAAGGATGCTGGTAGGATTGCGGGATTGAATGTACGTAGAATAATTAATGAACCAACAGCTGCTTCTCTTGCATACGGACTTGATAAGAAAAAAGAAGGTATTGTAGCAGTTTATGATTTGGGTGGAGGTACTTTTGATATATCAATTCTTGAACTGGGGGACGGAGTTTTTGAGGTTAAATCCACAAGTGGTAACACTCATCTTGGTGGTGATGATTTCGATCAAAGAATTATTGAATGGCTTGTTGAGGAATTTAAAAAGAAAGAGGGAATTGACCTGACAAAAGACCCAATGGCAATGCAGAGACTAAAAGAAGCTGCAGAGCGTGCAAAAATAGAGTTGTCTTCAAGTATGGAAACTGAGATAAACCTACCATATATAACTGCCAGTGCAACTGGGCCTATACATTTACTTGAAAAGTTGACCAGAGCAAAATTTGAATCACTGATAGCTGATCTTGTGGAGAGTACGAAGGAACCATGCTATCAGGCTTTGAAGGATGCAGGATTAAAATCTGAAGATATTACAGATGTAATTCTTGTTGGTGGATCAACAAGGATTCCAATGGTTCAGAAGCTAGTGAAGGAGATCTTCGGAAAAGAGCCAAGTAAAGAGGTTAATCCAGATGAAGCTGTGGCAATAGGTGCTGCTATCCAGGGAGCGATTCTGGCTGGTGAGGTTCATGATGTACTATTACTTGATGTTACTCCATTATCTCTTGGAATAGAGACATTGGGGGGAGTAACCACTGTACTAATACCAAGAAATACAACAATACCTACCAGAAAGAGCGAGATATTCACAACAGCTACGGACAATCAGACTACCGTTGAGATACATGTGCTTCAGGGAGAAAGACCACTTGCAAAGGATAATAAGAGTATAGGTAGATTTTATCTGGATGGTATACCACCTGCACCAAGAGGTGTACCACAGATCGAGGTAACATTCGATATTGATGCCAATGGTATATTGAATGTTTCTGCAAAAGATAAAGCTACTGGCAAGGAACAAAGTATCAGAATTCAGACATCTAGTGGTTTGTCTGAGGAAGAAATTCAAAGAATGGTGAAAGAAGCTCAGGAACATGAACAAGAAGATAAGAGAAAGAAAGAAGAAGTTGAAACAAGAAATCAATGTGATGCGCTTATATACCAGACCGAAAAGAACCTTAAGGAATATGATAATAAATTAAGTGCTGAAGAGAAAAGTAAGATCAATTCTGCTCTTGATGAATTAAAGAAGGCTATGAATACTTCCGATTTAAAGGCGATGAAGGATGGAATGGAGAATCTGAATAGAGTATGGGCTGAGGTGTCGAGTAAGATGTATGAGAGAATTAGAGCAGAAGGGGCAGGAGCATCTACTGGAGCTGAAGCAGGAGCATCCGCTGGTAGTTCTTCGGGTAGCGCATCCACAAAAAAGGAGACAAAAGGTAGCGATAATGTGGAAGACGCTGATTTTGAAATTGTAGATGATGATAAAAAGTAATCTTTTGCACCTCATATAGATTTATGGACGGGGGACTTAAAAATAGTCCCCTTTTATTTTCTTTATAATAGAGTGTAACTATGTTTTAATAATAGAGAAATTAGCAGTTTGCAAAGCTTCATAATGATTATTTAATTTAATATTTACTAGTTATTGTAACAAAGATGTCACAATTAAGTATAAAATCCAATTATTAGATCTCCCATGACTGAGTGGAAATTAAAATAGATTAAAGAGAAATTTGATAATATGAAAAATAATTTAATATATACTGAATTTGATAAATTCGGTTTTTTACGAACTCACCTTATTTAATCATTTCATAAAAATTTCATTCTATGATTAAGGTCGGAAATGTTTGAGGAGATTGCAATTATTTAGGAAACTTATCATATAAATAATTTTTATATGTACTTAATTAATCTTTAAGATTTAATATGATGATGCTAAATTAAGATGTATTATTGATGCCCCCGTAGCTCAGATGGACAGAGCACCGGCCTCCGGAGCCGGGTGTCGCAGGTTCAAATCCTGTCGGGGGTACTAATACTGCACAAAGAAAATTAATGGTCAATGATTCGATAGCGATTAAAATATTTATCTCAACTAGTGGTAAAAATATAACTGAGTAAAAAATAAAATTTTTAGTTTGATAAAATTATCCTCTTCCGTCTTATTCATTAAGAAAGGTAATTATTTTGTCACATGAAATCAAATTGCTTTATAGTATATTAAAAAATTAAAATTCATCTTTATAACCATCTGAGTACCTATGGGATGTAAGCTAAAATTAGAATAAACTTATTTTAGTTATAAACTAACTTACTATTTTTCTAGTAATTTTATTAATTCCCTTGCTGATTCTTCTGGTCCTTTTTTCTCAAAACCTTTGATTCCCAATCGAGTTCTTATTTGCCCAACGAATAGATTGTTCCTGAAAAAATGGTTGAAATACTTAACAGCTATTTTTTCATGTAGATCTTTGTATTGTGGTGGACCGAATATATTTGCAAAATAGGAATGTACTATTCCAGTAGAGGTTGTAGTTCCCTTGCTCATTACGGTTCCTTCACGGAAAACTTTTAACGCCTCTTCTGGAGTATTAAACCTTTCAATAGTTGGATGATCCTCATCAATCTCCTCGTAATTATTGGCGTAGAAAAGGAGGTCTACTTTATGCCCTTTTATTACTGTTTCATAGGTAGTTACCGGGATTACAATCCTTGCATTTACTTTTGTAGGAGACATTATTATGGCTCTATCAATCTGACCAAAAGCATAGCCAGTTGGCAAGTCATCGAGTCTTAAGAAAGCACCAATTTCTGTGCCGTATGCTATTATCTCGCCATCGTCTTTTATTTCTATTGATCCCATATCATCAGCAATTACTATCATATCTTTAATCAATTCTTCGCCTAATATTCGCATCGCTTCTATGGTTTCGGATTTCCCACTGCCAGAGTCACCTATGATTAAAATGTTCGATTCTCTATTATTTTTGAGAATTATTTTAAAGAAAGCTCCGTGGTAGGGTAGCAATCCCTTTTTCATTACGATTACATTATGTAAGGTAAGCACCATTTTCTTCAGATATCCAAAGTAGCCAAATGTATCATCATTTGGAATTGTTGCAATCAAAATATTGTTATCTTTATCATCATAGAAAACAGTAGGGAGTTCCGAAAGCCTGTATAGCGACTTTCCAGGGACACCAAAGAGGTAAATCGCATCGGGCCTTCTTTTTAAATATTCATCGTTAGCAAGTTCAAATAGATTGCTTAATGAAAATCCCAATTCATAAAATTTTTGGTGAAAGTATATAAAGATTAGATAATGTCCTACATTGGCTGGATAGCAGAGCCATTCATCTGGGTCTATATTTTCAATATAGTTGAGTGGATTTTCATTTACTTTCTGAAATCTACCTGTTCTTTTATTCATTGGGGGGTCTAATATTAATGGAGGATTGAGCAAAACCTGCCGTATAACTTTTATATTTTTCAATATTTCATAACTATTTCCAGGTAAGTTTAATTGGCGCTGTATGGCAATTGAGGAAAAATTAGCACCAGCTGCAACCTGTCTATAAATGCGTGGATGTTTTCCAGTTATATTTTCCTGAAGATCCCTGTATATCTTTCTTACAAGATGAGTTAGCGTTTCATTTGTATCGTTAAATGTACGGTAAGGTCTTTTATCGAGCCTGTCTCCCTCGGAATCTGCGATTATAAATCTATCAAAGCTTCTCCAGTAGTTATATAAAAACTCGACGAGGTCATTTAAAAGGTGTATATCCCTGAAAAATACTGAGTATTCAGGATTTATTTTTATAATATATTCATAAGGCATTTTTGTTAGCATTAAAAATACTTTGGTCAAGTCATCTAAATCTTGTTTTTTTATATCTTTTGTACCAAATATGCCAAGGAGACGAGATTCACTTTGTTTCAATCTTTCTATAGCAATCGACAAAAACTTTTTGAAAAATGGGCTATTAAATAACTCTTCTTCTGTTTCACACATTCGGCCCCTTATCCTTAGTATAACTTTTCTACCTATTATCGAAAAAATGTTTTTTTCAATCATTTCAAGGCCTCCATCTAATGCACGCAATTATAAAGAATTTATAAATAAATACAAAGTGATTTATATTCTACGTGATATTATTTAGGAACGATAAATTACCTACTATTATTGCTAAACATAAATATGTGTGTTCGATAAAATTGTAAAGTAAAATTTTTATTCCTTTTCCATAAAAGGATATCTGTAGTCTTTGGGTGGTACTAATAGCTCCTTGATTGCTCTTGGTGTTACCCACCTGTATAAATTCAATATACTGCCTGCTTTATCATTTGTGCCAGAAGCTCTACTGCCACCGAATGGTTGTTGTCCAACAACTGCACCTGTCGGTTTGTCATTAATGTAGAAATTACCAGCTGCATATCGAAGTTTGTCTTCCGCTAACTGAATGGCTTTTCTATCTTTTGCGAAAATAGAGCCAGTAAGACCATAAGGGGATGTATTATTACAGATTTCAAGAGTTTCTTCGTATTTATTATCGTCGTAAACATAAATTGTAACAACGGGTCCAAATATTTCTTCTACCATGGTTTTGAAATATGGATTGTCAGTTTGAACAACTGTTGGTTCTATAAAATATCCCTTTGAATCATCGCAATTACCGCCTATTAATATTTTTGCTTCATTCGAATTCCTTACAAATTCAATATAGGATTTTATTTTTTCAAAAGCAGGTCTATCTATTACTGCATTCATGAAGCATTCGAAGTCTCTCACATCACCTATCTTAATTGTTTTAATAGTTTCAATAAATAGTTCTTTAAATTTTGCCCAGATTGATTTAGGAATATATGCTCTAGATGATGCGGAACATTTTTGTCCCTGATATTCAAAAGAGCCTCTTACAACGGCAGTATTTAACTCATCTAGGTCTGCACTTGAATGAGCAAAAATGAAGTCTTTCCCACCTGTTTCACCAACTACGCGAGGATAATTCTTATAAATTTTTATGTTTTCCCCAACTGTTTTCCAAATATACTGAAATGTTTCGGTACTACCGGTGAAATGTACACCAGCAAGATCAGGACTGTTCAAAACTATTGAGCCGACCATAGTACCGGGACCGGGAATAAAATTGATAACACCATCTGGTAAACCAGCTTCTTTCAATAGCTTCATAAGGTAATATGCAGAAAAGATAGCTGAAGATGCTGGTTTCCAGACAACTGTATTTCCCATAATGGCTGGTGAAGTCGGGAGGTTTCCTGCAATGGAAGTGAAGTTAAAGGGTGTTATCGCAAAGATAAATCCTTCAAGTGGCCTATATTCAACCCTGTTCCATTGTCCTTTTGGGGAGATAGGTTGTTGTTCGTATATCTCTTCCATGTATTTTGTATTAAAGTTCCAGAAATCTAGTAATTCGCATGTAGAGTCTATTTCAGCCTGAAATACATTTTTACTCTGATTTAGCATTGTAGCGGCATTGAGAATATATCTCCATTCGTTTGAAAGAAGTTCCGCCGCCTTTTTGAAAATGCTGGCTCTTATCCACCAGGGTGTGTTCGACCATTCTTTCCAGGCTTCTTTTGCACAGTCGATTGCCATTTGTATTTCTTTATGGCTGGCTATATGGTATATCGATAATATATGATTATGATCATGGGGCATGACGCACTTGGCTGTATTGCCTGTCCTTATTTCTTTACCTCCAATTATTAACGGTATTTCGATTTGTTCAGATGAAAGTTTATCAAGCGTTTGTTTTAGAATTTCTCTTTCTTTTGTGCCGGGGGCGTAACTGAGTATTCGTTCGTTTTTTGGATCTGGTAATGTAAATTTTGCGTTACTCATAATAACCTCTTGGTTTTTCTTGTTTTTAATTAATTTATCATACTTTTAAGTTAAGAAATAGATAGGTTAATTGGTAGTGTTAAATTTAAAGGATTTAGGATAGGAAATATCTTGATTGTTTTTGTAGATGGGCTTGGTATTGGCGAGAAAAAAGATACAGATCCTTTATATAAGAATTATTATGAGGTATTGAAATATTTTACAATTGAAAATAATTGATTATATTTTCTAATAACATGTATTTTAAAGAAATAAATACCAGGATTGGATTAGAAGGTTTGCCTCAGAGCGCTACCTGTCAGACAGCGTTATTTACTGGTTATAAACTTTATAATACGATGGAATGTCATATACCTGGATTACCGAATAAAAGACTAATTTCGATAATCTATAGAACAAATTTATTACAAAGGCTTGAGAATAGGGGATTAGAAATTGACTTTATAAATGCCTATCATGAAAATTATTTTAAAAGAAGATTTAATAATTTGTCATTAACAACACATCTAGTATTGAATCTTAGTAAATCACATTTTTACTTCCTTGAAGATATAAAATCTGGGAATGCTATTTTTGCTGATATTACGAATGAGCACCTTAGGAAAGAGGGATATAATATTGATTTAAGCGCAAAGGCTCAGTGCAAAATGCAGAATGAAAATTGAAAAATGCAAAATCGCCTTTTGTCAGATTTGGCTTTTGTACTCAAAATGTATACAGAAATAAATTTGACTTTTGCACTTTGCAATCTTCATTTTGCAATTGCCGTAAGGCTATCTTGCCCTTCGGGAAATCGCCTTCGGCGACTTCGTGAATACAAGACGATAAGCGCAAAGGCTCAGTGCAAAATGCAGAATGAAAATTGAAAAATGCAAAATCGCCTTTTGTCAGATTTGGCTTTTGTACTCAAAATGTAGACAGAAATAAATTTGACTTTTGCACTTTGCAATCTTCATTTTGCAATTGCCGTAAGGCTATCTTGCACTTTGGGAAATCGCCTTCGGCGACTTCGTGAATACAAGACGTTAAGCGCAAAGGCTCAATGCAGAATGCAGAGTGCAAATTGAAAAATGCAAAATCGCCTTTTGTCAGATTTGGCTTTTGTACTCAAA